>DASXLN010000070.1:0-1952 GCA_036496165.1 Gaiellaceae bacterium
GCGGGCGAGCGGCTTCTCGCACAGGACGTGCTTGCCGGCCTCGAGCGCCCGGATCGACCACTCCACGTGCGGGCCGTTCGGGAGCGAGACATACACCGCCTCGACGTCGGGATCCGCGAGCAGCGCGTCGTAGGAGCCGTACGCGCGAGGGATGCCGCGCTCGCGCGCGTACTCGGCCGCGCGCGCCTCCGTCCGGCTTGCGACGGCGACGAGCTCGCTCTCCGGCGAGGTCTCCAGGCCGGGGATGACGGCGTCGTTGATGCGCGCGGTCGACATCAAGCCCCAGCGAACGGGATCGCCCATGCTGCGACACTAGACCGATGGAACGCGTGCTGGTGGCGAACCGCGGGGAGATCGCGCTGCGCATCTTCCGCGCGTGCGCGGAGGAAGGGATTGCGACGGCCGCGGTCGTCGCGCCCGACGATCGCGGCGCATTGCATGCGCGGTCGGCGGACGCGACGGTCGAGATCGCGTCATACCTCGACCCTGCCGAGCACGTGCGCGCAGCGCGCGAGACCGGTGCGGACGCGGTGCATCCCGGCTACGGCTTCCTCGCGGAGTCGGCCGAGCTCGCCGAGGCGGTGCTCGCCGCCGGCCTCACGTGGATCGGCCCGCCGCCGTCGGCGCTGCGCGCCGGCGGCGACAAGCTCGCCGCCAAGGAGACGGCGCGGAGCGCCGGCGTTCCCGTGCTGCCGACCGGCGACGTCGGCTTCCCGTTGCTCGTGAAGGCCGCCGCCGGCGGCGGCGGCCGCGGCATGCGCGTCGTCCGCTCCGCGGACGACCTCGACGACGCGGTCGCGGCGGCGCAGCGCGAGGCGAAGGCGGCGTTCGGCGACGACACGGTGTTCTTCGAGCGGTATCTCGAGCGCCCACGCCACGTCGAGATCCAGCTGCTCGCCGACAAGCACGGCAACGTGGTAGCGCTCGGCGAGCGCGACTGCTCGGTGCAGCGCCGCCACCAGAAGGTGCTGGAGGAGTCGCCGTCGCCGGCGGTCGACCCGCTGCTGCGCGCGGCGATGAGCGAGGCGGCGGTCGAGATCGCGCGCGCGATCGGCTACCAGAGCGCCGGCACCGCGGAGTTCGTCCTCGACGGCGGCGAGTTCTTTTTCCTCGAGCTGAACGCGCGCATCCAGGTCGAGCATCCGGTCACCGAGCTCGTCACCGGCGTCGACCTCGTCCGCGCGCAGCTCGCAATCGCGCGCGGCGAGCCCGTGCGGACGGGATCGTGGGATGGGCACGCCGTCGAGGTACGGCTGTATGCAGAGGACCCGCGCACGTTCCTGCCGCAGGCCGGACGCATCGAGCGGCTCGTCCTCCCTCCCTCCGTGCGTGTCGACGCCGGGGTCGCCGAGGGCGACGAGATCGGAACGTCGTACGACCCGATGATCGCGAAGCTCATTGCGCACGCGCCGACGCGGGCCGAGGCGCTCGACCGGCTCGCTGACGCGCTGCGCGAGACCGAGGTCGCGGGCGTGACGACGAACCTTCCGTTCCTGCGCTGGCTCGTCGACCATCCCGTCGTCCGGGCCGGCGAGGCGACGACGGCGTTCCTCACCGAGCATCCGCCGCTCTCGCGCACACCCGCGACGCCGGCGCCGTGGAACGCCCCGTGGCGGCTCAACCTGCCGTCCCCGCCCCCAGCACCGCCGCCCGACCTCGCCGCCAACGCCGACGGCGGCCCCGGCCGGGAGCCGTCGGTCGTCTCGGCGCCGATGCCGGGAACGGTCATCAAAGTGCTCGTCGCGGCCGGAGACCGCGTGACCGCGCGCCAGCCGCTCGTCGTCCTCGAGGCGATGAAGATGGAGACCCCACTCGCCTCCCCGTACGACGCCACCGTCCGCGCGGTGCACGTCGGCGAAGGCGACCGCGTCGCCGGCGGCACCCTCCTCGTGGAGCTGGAGGAGTAGCTAATGTCCGCGCCATGGCCGAGACAGTGAAGGACTTCTTCGCGG
>DASXLN010000071.1:0-3774 GCA_036496165.1 Gaiellaceae bacterium
TTGACGTACGTCGCGTAGTACGGATGCACGCGTGTCAGCCACTTCGACGAGGACGTCAGCACCGGCATCTGGCCCGCGAGCGCCATCTGCGCCTGCGTGCCGTACCCGAGCATGTACCGCAGGAACGTCAACGCGGCCGACTTGTTCTTCGACGCGTTCGTCATGACGATGTCCTCGCCGCCCACGACGCTGACCGATCCTCCCGGACCGGCCGGGATCAGGCTTCCCTGAATCTGAGTCTTCGGGAACGCGGCGCTGAAGATGGCGTCCATCCACGGCCCGTCGAGCGTGGCAACGTACTTGTTCTGGTTGATGCCGTCGTACGTCCCGAGGCCCGCATTCGAGTTGACGATGATGCCGGGCATCTCTTCCGCCTTGTACAGGTTGACGAGCATCTGAATGGCGGCAACGCTCTTCGGCCCGTTCAAATACCCGCTTGCCTTCGTGTACGTGGAGTTTGTGACACTCCCGCCGTTCGACCAGATCCACGGGCAGACGTTCCAGCAGCTGGTGCCGCTCTCTGCGTAGAAGTCATACCCCTTCGCTTTGGCCTGCGCCGACAGCGAGATCAGCTGCGCGAACGTCTTCGGTGGCGCCGCGGCCCCGATGGCCTCCAGCGCGGCCGGGTTGTAGTTGAAGATCCGGGTGTTCGTGTCAAGCGGGAGCCCGTAGTAATGGCCTTTCCAGTAGTTCGTCGCGAGGGGACCCGGGAAAACCTTCTTCGAGACCGACTTGAAGTTGGGCATCACCTTGTCGAGTGGCGCGAGCACGCCGAGATGCGCGAGCTCGGGCACCCAGATGATGTCGGACCGCACCAGGTCCGGCAGCTGCGAGCCTGCGACTGCGGTGACGAGCTTCTGGTGCAGGTCGTCGTAGGGAATCGTCACGTCCTTGACGACGATGCCGGGATGGGTCTTCTCGAAGCCGGGGATGACGACGTTCTCGAGCGTCTTGACCTCGCCGCCGCCCGCGCTGTAGGCGTCCCAGAAGGTGACTGTGGTGGTGTGCGCGCGATGAGTGCGCGCCCCTGCCGATGCCGCCATGACCGCTACCGCGGCGGCGACTCCGACGAAGACGATGAGCCGACGGAAACGCATGGTGCTACTCCCTCCTTGCCGTAGCCGAACAACAAGACCCGACGTCGCCCGAGTCACGTACCGGGCGAGACCTCCAACGCTCAGGCGACCACCTCCACCTCGCCTGGCTCGGCCAGCAGCCAAGCGCGAATCGCGTTGTCCACCTGCCGCTCGTCGTGCGGCGTGAACGTCGCACGCAGGACGAGCGCGGCCGCCCCGACAGCCCACTTCACGTCATCCCAGGGATCCACCTCGACGGACACCCCGCTGAGCGGTGGGAAGATGTTCGCCCGTAACGCACGGTCGAACGCGGGCGCCATGTGCGCCCATCCCTGCGTGCCCTCGCCGCTGATCAGGATCAGCTCCGGGCTTAGCACGTTGACGAGCCCGGCGACTGCACGGCCGAAAACCGCGCCCGCCGTCGCGAAGATGCCCGTCGCGCCGATGTCGCCTTCGTTGGCGAGCGTCCGAAGCTTGCCGATCCCCTGACGTGGACCGATGACTCCCTGCGCGCGGGCCTGCGCGACGAGCGCGGGGTCGGCGACGACCGCTTCGAGGCATCCGTGTCGTCCGCACGAGCAACGGGGTCCGTCGTCGACCGCCGATACGTGGCCGAACTCGCCCGCGCCCCCGCCATACCCGTGGTAGATGTCGCCCCCCACCACGATCCCGAGCCCCACGCCGAGCCCGGTGGTGACCGTGATGAAGTTCTCGACGTCGCGCCCGCGCCCGTACAAGCGCTCGGACACTGCGAGCGTGTTGACGTCGTTATCAACCACCACGGGTACGCCGAGGCGCTCCTGCAGCTGCTTGCTGAGCAAAAGGCCTTCCCAGCCGAGCATCGGTGAGCTGACGGTGTGCCGTTCGACGTCGACAACCCCCGGCATACCGAGTCCGACTCCGAGTAGCGGGCCATGCACTGACGCTGCCTCGATCCACGACTCGAGCACGTCGGCGATCCTCTCGACCGAGTCGGCCCTTGCGACGTCCAACTTCAGCTCGAAGCGCTCGCGAATCTCCGCGTCAAGATCGACGAGGACGCCAACGAGGTGGTCGGGGGCGACCTTGACCCCGAGCGCCGTCGCCGCCCCGCCGACGAGCTCGAGCAGAATCGCCGGCCGGCCGCCTCTCGATGGGGCCCGGTCGGCCACACGCACGACGCCGCGATCGAGGAGCTCCCGGGTCAGCGACGTCACGGTCGCGGGGCTGAGGCCGAGCTTCTTCGCGATGTGCGTGCGGGCGATCGGCCCCGAGGCGCCGATCATCCGTAGGACGGCGATCCGGTTGAGGTCGCGCGAGAGGCCCGCCGATCCCGTGCGGAACGTCGAACCGCGGCCCATCGGCTCCAACATCGTTTGGAATCTAAATTTATTCCGAAGCGAAAGTCAAGTGGGATACGTTCCCAGGCGTGTCGACCGTTCAGGTCCTCTACTGGCAGGACGTTCCCACCGTCGTGAAGGCGCCGGACGGGTCGAAGGTGCAGCTGCCCGACCGCTTCCAGCAGGAGATCGACCGCCGCGCGATGGAGCAGGGCCTCGTCGGCAGCGACGCCTACCTCGAGCATTGGCACTGGGAAGACGTCGAGGGGACGCTCGATGACGTCGTCGCCGCGATGACGCGCGCGTGAAGTCACGCCGTGCGATCACCGTCGTCGGCTGCCATGCCGGCGGCGAGGTCGGCAACGTCGTCGTCGGTGGTGTCATCCCGCCGCCCGGCGACACCGTGTTCGAGCGGATGCAAGCGCTGCGCGCCGACGACTCGCTGCGACGACTGCTCCTGCGCGAGCCGCGTGGCAGCGTCGCGGTGCACGCGAACCTCGTCGTGCCGTCGTCACGTGCGGACTGCGCCGCCGGTTACATCATCATGGAGCCGACCGAGTATCCGGCGATGTCGGGCTCGAACACGATCTGCGTCGCGACCGTCCTGCTCGAGACCGGCATGGTCGAGATGCACGAGCCGGAGACGACGCTGCGGCTCGAGGCGCCGGCAGGCGTCGTCGAGGTGACCGCGAGCTGCCGCGACGGCCGCTGTGAGAGCGTCGAACTGACGAACGTCCCGTGCTTCGCGGACCGACTCGACGCGGAGCTCGAGGTCGAAGGCCTCGGGACGATCACCGTCGACGTCGCATTCGGCGGCATGTGGTACGCGATCGCCGATGCCGCGGCGCTCGGGTTCGCGCTCGAGCCGGCCGAGGCGCGCGAGCTCTCACGCGTCGGCGAGCTGATCCGCGTCGCCGCGCGCGAGCAGCTTCCGTGCGTTCATCCTGAGAATCCGGACATCGCCGGCGTGAGCATCGTCGAGATCGCCGAGCCGTGGCGCGGCGCCGGCGAGGTCTCGAAGAACGCCGTCGTCGTCGCGCCCGGCCGGCTCGACCGCTCCGCGACCGGCACCGGGCTGTCGGCGCGGATGGCGGCGCTCCACGCGCGCGGGCGGATGCACGTCGGCGACGCGATGACGCACGCCTCCGTCATCGGCTCGACGTTCGACGGGCGCATCGTCTCGGAGACGACTGTCGGTGATCGTTCCGCGATCGTCCCGGCCATCCGCGGCAGCGCGTGGGTCACCGGCATCACGCAGGTCTTCGTCGACCCGACCGATCCGTTTCCGGAGGGCTACCTGCTCTCCGACACGTGGCCGGGGGACGACGTTCAGGCGCGGTAGCGCAGCCCGTCGAGCACGATCTGGAGCATGCGCTCCT
>DASXLN010000072.1:0-2686 GCA_036496165.1 Gaiellaceae bacterium
GACAAGGAACACGGGCATCTGCATGATCGGCCCTGCCTGCATCGAGCGCAGACGCATCGCAACGCCGCAGGCCCAGAGGACCGCCGCCGAGTTGAGAATGGCGGCGAGGACGCACAGCGCCGGCAAGTCGACGCCGCCACCGCCGACCTTCATGCCGACGGCGAAGGCGATGGCCGTCAGGAACGCCGCCGTCACCAGCCAGCGGCAGAGGGCAGCCGCCGCGTAGCCGAGCACGATCCCCGAGCGGTGCGGCGCCGCGAGCAGGAGTCGCCGCGCAAACCCCGTCTCGAAGTCGCGCGCGATGCCGAAGCCCGTGAACACGCCGCCGAAGGCGGCCGACTGCAGCAGCACGAACACGAACTGGAACGCCGTGTAGCCCTCCGGGTACGAGAAGCCGGGTACGTCGTGGATGTGCGACAGCCCGCCGGCGAACGCGGTGAAGAAGAAGAGCGGGAAGGCGAGCTGCGGAATGACGAGCGAAGGGTTGGTGAAGACGTTGTGCAGCGTCCGCCAGGCGACCGCGCGTGCTACGGAGAGGTTCCGCATCAGCGCGCCAGCCTCTTCGGAAGCGACGCCGCCGAGAGCGAGAGCCCGGCGACGGCGACGAGCGCGAGGATGCCGAAGCCGAGCCCGAGCGCCTCGCCGTTCCAGCCGGTGATGATGAGGCTGCGCACGCACTCGAGCAGGTACGACACCGGGTTGACCGTTGCCGCGTCGCGGAACCACGTCGTCGCGATGAGGTTGCGCGGGATGTTCATCGACGAGATGAACAGGAAGACGAAGAAGAGCGGGAACATGCTCTGCACCGATTCGGTCGAGCCGGTGCGAATGGCGATCGTGGCGCCGAGGCTGCCGAACGCGAGCGAGATGAAGGCCGCGAACACGAGCAGCACGGCGACGCCGCCCACGCCGGCCGCCGGCCTTACACCGACGACGAGGCCGACGGCGATGTAGAAGCACGCCTGCACGAGGCCGAGCGCGATCACGCCGCCGAGCTGTCCGGCGAGCAGTGCCGCGCCGCGCAGGGGCGTCAGCGACAGGCGGCTCATGAAGCCGCTCTCGATGTCGCGCGCGAGATCGGTGCCGGCGTTCATCGTCGCGAAGAGCGCTCCCTGGATGAACGGGACCGCGAGCGCGAACGCGACGAACGAGGTCGTCGGGAAGCCCGGCAGGTGCGTCTCCGCGCGCAGGCCGCCGGAATTCACCGCCAGCAGCAGCATCGGGAAGATGAGCGGGAAGATCGTCGCCGCGGGATTGCGCCACGTCCGCAGCACCGAGCGGCGGGCGAGGAGCCCGACCTGGTCGAGCGTCGTCGTCACTCGGTGCCGTGGCCCTCGAGCGAGCGTCCGGTCTTCGCGAGGAAGACGTCGTCGAGGCTCGGGCTGTGCAGCTCGAGGTGCTCGACGTGCAGGTCGGCGGCGTCGAGGGCGCGGACGACTGCCGCGAGGCCCGCCTCGCCGCTCTCGAGCCGGACGGCGATGCCGCGCGACGACGGCACGAGCTCGCCGAACTGGGTCAGCAGCTCCGAGACCGGGCCGCGCCCGTCCGGGCCGGTGGGGATGACCTCGACCGTCGGCCGGCCGATCTCGGCCTTGAGCGCCTCCGGCGTCCCCTCGGCGACGATGCGGCCGTTGTCGATGATGCCGACGCGGTCGGCGAGGACGTCGGCCTCCTCGAGGTACTGCGTCGTGAGGAAGACGGTGACGCCGTCCTCGCGCGCGAGGCGGCCGACCTCGTCCCACAGTGCCGTACGGCTCTGCACGTCGAGGCCGGTCGTCGGCTCGTCGAGGAAGATGATCCGCGGCCGGTGGACGAGCGCCATCGCAAGGTCCAGGCGGCGCTTCATGCCGCCGGAGTAGCCGCGAACCTTGCGATCGGCAGCGTCGGTCAGCCCGACGCGGTCGAGGAGCTCGTCCGCGCGCGGCCCGCGCTCCTCGCGCGGCAGCGCCTGGAGCGCCGCCTGGAGGCGGAGATGCTCCCGGCCGGTGAGGAGCGGATCGAGCGCGGCCTCCTGCAGCGCTGCGCCGATGCTCGCGCGCACCTGCGGTCCCTCGCGAACGACGTCGTAGCCGCCGACGCGTGCGGTGCCCGCCGTCGGCGGCAGGAGCGTCGTCAGCATGAGCACGGTCGTCGACTTGCCGGCGCCGTTCGGCCCGAGGAAGCCGTAGATCTCGCCGGCGTCGACGTGGAGGTCGATGCCGTCCACCGCGCGCGGCCCCTTCTTGAACTCGCGGACGAGCTGTTCCGCCTCGATCGTATTCGGATGTTCCACCGTCGCAGCCTAGCTTCGGCTGCGGCGCGCGAGCAGGATCGCGCCGGCCGTGACGGCCACGAACGCGAGCACGCGTAGCGCGCCGAGTGCGCCGGTCGGCACGGGCTCGCCGAGGACGACCATCCCCGCAGCAATCGGCAGCGCATTCGTGAGCAGCGTCGCGAGACCGGCGACGGTGAGCGCGCCGCCGTGCTGGTAGCCGAGCTGCAGCAGCGCGGTACCGAGGCCGTAGCCAAGAACGACCGCGAGGCCGAAGGCGGCGCGCCCGCCTCACTGCGTCGCGACCTTCACCGAGATGTCGCCGATGGAGAAGAAGAGCCCGCCGGCGATGCCCTCGGAGACGGCGATCGCGCCGAAGCGGCGGCCGGCCGCGACGATCAGCACGGCGGCCGCTGCGGTCGCACCGAGCCAGAG
>DASXLN010000073.1:0-1594 GCA_036496165.1 Gaiellaceae bacterium
CCTTCGGCACGCACTTGACGTCGAGGCCGTCCCAGTCGGGGATGAACTCCCAGTGCACGATCGGGAGGCGGTGGCCGATGTTCGGGCCCGTGTTCTCGCGCGTGATCGTGTGCACGGCGTTCGAGCGCAGCGAGTTCTCGACGGTGGCGCGCGCGGTGCCGGCGCGCAGCCCTTCGTAGATCCGCGTCGGGTGCAGCGGGAAGTGCTCGCCGACGCGGCACGTGTAGACGGCAATGCCGGTGTCCTGGCAGACAAGGTTCTTCTCCGAGTCGGCGACGTCGACGTTCTTGAGGATCGTCGAGAGGACGCGCTGCCCGGGCACGGAGGTCTCGCGGCCGGCGGCGTCGCGGAGCGCGTCGCGCAGGTCCTGCGGGATGTCCTTCAACGCCCAGACGTAGAGATGCGCGGCGGCATCCTCCACCGCGCCTTGCAGGTCGGTGTCAAGCAGCAGCGGCGGCACGGCCGGCCCTCCTTCCGAAGACGACGCATTCGAGCAGCGAGTTGCCCATCATCCGGTTGCGCCCGTGCGTGCCGCCCGCGATCTCGCCGCAGGCGTAGAGGCCCTCGAGCGTCGTCCGCGAATCGCGGTCGATGACGAGGCCGCCGTTCTGGTAGTGCAGCACGGGGTAGGTCATGATCTTCTCGGCGAGCGGGTCGATGCCGCCGGCGCGGTAGCGGCGCAGCATGTACGGGAGCGAGAGCTCGGCGTCGTGCGCGCTGATGCGCGTCGTGTCGAGCCAGACGGCGGGGCGGCCGTCGGGCGTCTCGACGCCCTTGCCCTTCGCCACCTCGTCGACGATCGCCTGCGCGACGACGTCGCGCGGGCCGAGCGAGTCGGTGAACTCCTCCTCGTCGGCGTTCAGGAGGACGGCGCCGTATGCGCGCGTCGTCTCCGGGATCGAGTAGCCCTGCATCGTCTCGGGCCACGCGCCGCCGTTCGGGTGGTACTGGAGCGCGTCGAGGTCGCGCGCCTGCGCGCCGAGGTCGAGCGCGATCTGCGTCACCTCGCCGGTCGCGCCGGGATGGTTCGTCGACAGCTCGCCGCGCTCCTCCGCCTCGCGGAAGCAGCGCCCGCCGGCGGCGAGGACGACGGTGTCGGCCTCGACGGTGTGATCTCCGACGCGCGCGGTCCATCCGGGCTGGAGGTCATGCAGCGGCGAGTTCGGGAAGACGGTGACGCTCGAGCTCTCCACCGCGTCGCGCAATGCCTTCGTGATCGCGTGGCCGGTGCGGTCGCCGACCTGGAGCAGCCGCTTGCGGGATGCGCCGCCGCAGCGGGCGAGGCGGTAGCCGCCATTTTCGCGCGTGAACTCGACGCCGAGCTCCTCGAGCCAGTGGATCGCGGCCGGCGCCTCCGAGGTAAGGACCTCGACGAGCTCCATGTTCGCCGTCTCGTGCGAGCTCTTCCAGACGTCCTGCGCGTGCTGCTCGGGCGAGTCGTCCTCGCCGAAGGCGGCCTGGATGCCGCCCTGCGCCTTCGCCGAATTGCACGACTGGAGCGAGCCCTTCGTCGCGATCGCGACGCGCGCACCGGCCTTCTCCGCGGACACGGCGGCGGCGAGGCCCGAGGCCCCGCTTCCGATCACGAGCACGT
>DASXLN010000074.1:0-4241 GCA_036496165.1 Gaiellaceae bacterium
TACCCGGGGAAGACGTTCGGTCCGCGGACGAGCAGCTCGCCGTCGGCGGACAGGTCGACGTCGACGAACGGATACGGCTTCCCGGCGAAGCCGAGCTTGCGCGCGGCATCCTCCGGCGGCAGGCAGAGGACGTTCGGCGCCCCCTCGGTCAGCCCATAGCCCTGGACGACGGTGACGCCACGCGCGGCCCACCTCTCGAGCAGCGCTTCCGGCATCGGCGCGCCGCCGACAACCGCCCGGCGCAGGCTCGAGAGGTCGGCCTCGTCGAATCCCGGATGCTGCGCGAGAAAGAGGTAGATCGCCGGCACACCCATGATCGTCGTCACGCGCTTGCGCTCGATCAGCTCGAGCACGCGCGCGGGATCGAAGCCGCGCTCGAGGACGACGCGCGCGCCCTTCCACCACGCGAGCAGCGGCTGGACGTTCCACCCGCCGCAATGGAACTGCGGCAGGACTTGGAGGACGACGTCGTCCTCCGCCATCGGTGTCACGAGATCGAGGCTGAGATTCGTCCAGAAACAGTTGGCATGGGTGAGGAGGGCGCCCTTCGGCTTGCCCGTCGTGCCGGATGTGTAGATGAGCAGGAGCCCGTCGTCGTCGGAGACATCCACGTCCGGTGCGACGCCTGGCTCCACGCGGAAGGGATCGCCCGCGACGAGGTCGGCGTACTCCTCCTCGACGAGAACGATCGACGGTTCGGAGTCCTGGAGCTGGTACTCCAACTCCGGCGCCGCGAGCCGCCACGACAGCGGCACCAGCACGAGGCCGGACTTTGCACATGCGAAGAAGACCTGCACGTGCTCGGGCGTGTTGCCGGTCAGCGTCGCGACGCGGTCTCCGCGTCGGAGGCCGGCGCCGTGGAAGTGCGCCGCCCACGCGTCCGAGCCGGCGTCGAGCTCGCCGTAGGTGACGAGCCGGCCGTCGGCGTCGATCGCGACGCGGTCGGGCGTCGCCCGCGCGCGGTCGCGGAGCCACCGGCCCAGCGTGTGCCTGCCGCCGTCGCTCACGCCTGGAGGAACTCCCGCACGATGGGCGCGAGCATCTCACTCTCCTGCCACATGACGAGGTGCCCGCGCTCGGGGACAAGGTGGAGCGACGCGTTCGGGATGCGTTCCGCGAGCAGCTCGCCGTTGCGCGCGTCGACGACCGTGTCGGCCTCGGCGTGGATGACGAGCGTCGGCGCGGCGATGTCGGGGATCCGCGCGAATGCGTCGAAGGTCGCTCCGGCGTATGCCTGCGCCTGCCAGCCCGCGAGTGACGGGGCGCGCTCGAGCCGGTAGCGAAAGATCTCCTCGACGAGCTCGGGCCGCTCGCGGACGCCGTGGTCGCCGAGGGAGTTCTCGACCATGAGGCGCAGGCCGGCCTCGCGCTCCATCTCCGGGAAGCGCGAGAACGCCTCGATGCCGCGCTCGGGCATCGGGAACGACGGCGGGACGCTGCCGGGCGCGGTCGAGCAGAGCACGAGCTTCCGCACGCGCTCGGGACGAGCGAGCGCGAGCTCCTGCGCGATGAAGCCGCCGAGGCTGACACCGAGCACGTGTGCGCTCTCGACGCCGGCGGCATCCATCACCGCAACCGCATCGGTTGCGAGCTGTGTGACCGAGTACGGGCCTTCCGGCACGTCGCTGTCGCCGACGCCGCGGTTGTCGAAGACGATGACGCGGAAGTCGCTCGCGAGCAGGTGCGGAAGCGGCCCGAAGCCGTTGCGGTCGTAGCCGAGGCCCTGGATGAAGAGCACGGGATCGCCGCTGCCGAGCTCCTCGTACGCGAGGCTCACGCCGTCGCTCGATGCGTGTTTCACAGCTCCTCCTGGGGTGCGATCAGGTCCGGCTCGGGGCGAATGGCCTCCTGCAGCCTGCGCAAGCCGCTGGGCCGGCTGCGGGTGGCGAGACCTGTGATGCCGCCGGGCAGGAAGAAGACGATGAGGATGAAGATCGCGCCGAGCAGGAACAGCGGCTGCGACAGCGGCGTCCGGAGCGCGTGCGGCAGCCCTCCGACCGTCGACGAGCTGCCGACGGCGACGAGGCGGTCGTTGAGGTACGTGTACAGGATCCCGCCGAGCACCGCGCCCCAGCGTGACCCCGCGCCGCCGATGACGACCATGAGCAGGAGCGTGAGCGTGAAGTTCGGCGCGGTCACGGCGAGCGACGAGCCGCTGTACAACAGCATGTAGACGATGCCGCCTGCAGCGGCGAGCGTCGACGAGAGGACGAACGACTGCAGCTTGTAGAGCTGCGGTCGCATACCGAGCACCTCGACGCGCAGCTCGTTCTCGCGGATCGCCTGCCAGACGCGGCCCGGCGACGACTCGACCGCCCAGCGCACGACGAAGAACACGGCGGCGAGGAACGCGAGCGCGAGCCAGTAGAGGTTCTTCGTGTTGAGGATCCCGACGAAAGCGTGCGGCAGCTTCGTGTAGTCGGCGCCGAGGCCCTCCTCCCCGTGCGTCCAGTGATGCGGGTCCTTCAGTGCGAGCACAGCGCCCGCCTGCGCGAACGCGAGCGTCACCATCGCGAAGGCGATTCCCCCGACGCGCAGGCTGACGAAGCCGAGGACGACAGCGAGGACGAACGCGACGCCCATCGTGAAGAGCACGCCCTCCCAGAAGCTCCAATGCCACTCGGTGATCGCGATGTTCGACAGGTACACGCCGATCGCGATGTAGAGCGCGTGCCCGAACGACAGCAGTCCGGTGAATCCGAACTGGAGGTCGTACGTCAGGGCGAGCGCGCCGAAGAGGATGCACGCGGCGAGCAGCTGCAGCGTTCCCGGGCTCGAGACCGGCTGGTCGAAGAGCTTGGGGATCGAGAAACCGAGCTTCGGCACGAACGCGAGCGCGCCGAACACCGCCAGTGGCACGAGCCAGTCGGAGACGAGCGCCTTCCTCGTCACGCTCGTGCTCCCACGACGGCTCCCGCGAGCCCGCGCGGCCGCGCGAGGAGAACGAGGCCGAGGAGCAGCACGACGACCATGTCGCCGACGCCCGAGGACGCGTAGTAGTTCGTGTACTGCTGCGTCAGTGCGACGACGACGGCCGCGACGGCGGAGCCGCCGATCGAGCCGAGCCCGCCGATGACGACGACGATGAACGCGAAGATGAGCAGGCTCGTGCCCTGCTCCGGGCCGACGACGTTGAAGTAGACGCCGCCGAGGACGCCGGCCACAGCTGCGGCGACGCCGCCGATGGCGAACACGAGCGTGAAGGCCTTGCGAACGTCGATGCCGAGCGCCTGCACCATCGCGCGGTTCTCGACGCCTGCGCGGATGATCAGCCCGTAGCGCGTCCGGCGGAGGAACAGCTGGAGCGCGCCGAGCACGGCCGCCGCTGTCGCGATCTCGACCCAGCGGTCGTTCGGTATATGCGCGCCGGCGATCGTCGTCGTCGAGTGCAGCCACGGCGGAACGACGAACGGCTTCGCGTCCGGCCCCCAGATGCCCTGCACGAGTGCGACGAAGGCGATCGAGAGACCGACGGTGACGAGCACCTGCTCGATGTGGCGGTTGTACAGCGGCCGGATGAGGATGAGCTCGACGAGAGCTGCGAAGACCCCGCCGACGAGGAGACCCATGAGCGCGCCGAGCAGGAACCGGAGGACGAGCGAGTGGACGCCGGAGAAGAGATGCGCCTCGGTCCACCAGCACGCGTACCCGCCGACGGTGATGAAGGCCCCGTGCGCGAAGTTGAGGACGCCCATCAAGCCGTAGATGAGCGACAGCCCGGAGGCGATGAGGAAGTACATCGCGCCGAGGCCGAGCCCCGTGATGGTGAGGAGGAGCCAGGTGCTCATGCGCCGACGCTCAGCAGGCGGCGGACGAGCTCCGGCTGTTCGAGGAGCTCGGCCGCGTCACTCGTGTGCACGACACGCCCCTGGTCGAGGACGATCGCGCCCTGCGCGATGCGCCGCACGACGCCGAGGTTCTGCTCGACGAGCAGCACCGTCGTCAGCTCCGAGAGCCGCTCGAGCACGTGCGCGACGTCTGCGACGAGCGCTGGAGCGAGGCCCTTGGTGGGCTCGTCGACGAGGAGGACGCGGTTGTCGTTCAGCAGCGCCCGCGCGATCGCGAGCATCTGCTGCTGCCCGCCCGAGAGCGTGCCCGCGCGCTGCGTGCCGCGCTTCTCGAGATCGGGGAAGAGGTCGTAGACGAGGTCGTAACGCGGCTCGCCGCCGCGCTCGGCGAGGCGGAGATTCTCGGCGACCGTGAGCCCGGAGAAGACCTCGCGATCCTCGGGGACGTATCCG
>DASXLN010000075.1:0-8577 GCA_036496165.1 Gaiellaceae bacterium
AGCTCGCGCTGGTAGCGGCGGATGCCCCGCACGGTCGGGCCGTCGACGTAGCCGTTCACGGGCACCCCGATCCCGTGCCGGGCGAGGAGAAACTGGAGGACGGCGACGTCCCAACCGAACTCGCCGCGCGCGATCGTGCGCCCGCCGAAGAGCGGCGTGCCGAACGGCCCGAGCGCGCGGCGCATGCGCGCATCCGCGAGGCCGGTGACCCGGAGGCCGTGCGTGTGCTGGAACGCGCGGATGGCTGCGACGGTCCGCGGGCCGACGATCGCGTCGATCGGCCCGTCGTACAGGCCTTGCGCGCGCAGGGCGACCTGCAGCCCCGCGTGCTGCGGATTCAGTGCGCTCGCCGTCGTGGGTGCCGCCAGGCCCGCTGCGAGCGCTCCCGCCAGGAAGAGCCGGAAGCGCATGGGCTTCCCGATTACGCCTCCAGAGCAGCAATTCCTTCTGGAAGAATCCGAGCCGGTGGATCGCCGCGCCGTCGCCGGCGGGATCGCCGTCGCCGGCGTCTACACCCTTGCGATCTTGCTCGAGCACCACGGCGTCCGCTCGGCCGCCCACGGCGCCGACGTCTCGCTGTACGAGACCGACGCGCGCGCGATCGCGCACGGCAGCCTCCCCTACCGGGATCTCTACTTCGAGTATCCGCCCGGGGCGCTGCCGCCGATCCTCGCGCCCGAGCCGGCGTCCGCGTACGCGACCGCCTTCAAGGCGCTCATGGCGGTGCTCGGCGTCGGGTGCCTCGTCGGCGCCGCAGTCGTCCTCCGCGCGGAGGGGAGGCGAATGCTCGTGCCGCTGCTCGCGATCGCGGTCGCGCCGGTCGCGGTCGGCTCGGTGTTCGTCAACCGTTTCGACCTGTGGCCGGCGCTGCTCGCGGTCATCGCCGTCGCTCTGCTCGTGCGCGGTCGCCCGACGGCCGCGTTCGTCTTCCTCGCGCTCGGTGCGACGGCACAGGTGTGGCCGGCGGCTGCCATTCCCGCAGCAGCGGTGTGGGTCTTCCGGCGGTACGGCTCGACCGCACTCAGGCGCGCGCTGACCGCGTTCGTCGCCACCGGCCTCGTCGTCCTCCTCCCGTTTGCTGCGGTCGGCCCCGGCGGGCTCCGCTTCAGCTTCACGATCCAGCTCACCCGGCACCTGCAGACCGAGAGCCTCGGCGGCGCGATCCTGCTCGCCGCCGACCGGCTCGGCATCTACCACGCGACGATTGCGACCGGCAAACCCGGCTCGCTCGACCTCTTCGGCACATTGCCGACCGCGGTCGGCGCGCTCAGCCTCGTCGCCGTGGTCGCGCTCATCGCGTGGGGAGCGTGGATGAACACGGACAGCATCGTCGTCGCGGTCGCGGCGGCGGTCGCCGTCTACGTCGCCTTCGGGAAGGTGCTCTCACCGCAGTACCTCGTCTGGCTCGTGCCGCTCGTCCCGCTCGCGCGCCGGCACGTCGCAACCGCGCTGCTGCTCGTCGCGCTCGTCCTCACCCAGATCGAGTTCGACCATCGCTACCACGAGCTTCATACCGCAGGCCCGGTCGTCTGGATTCTGCTCGCACGCGACCTGTGCCTCGTCGCGGTCGCGGCGGTCCTCGTCAGCGCTTGTAGACCGGCGACCGCTTCTCGACGAACGCCGTGAGGCCCTCCTTCGCGTCCGCGCTCGCGAACAGCTCGCCGAACTCGCGCGCCTCGTCCTCGAGCGCGGCCGGGGCCATGTTGATGAGACGTTTGGCGAGCGCCAGGGCACCGGCGCTCTTCTCCGCGAGCGAGTGCGCGACCTCGAGCGCGCGGTCGAGCACCGGGTCGGCGATCTCGTTCACGAGCCCGATGCGGTGCGCCTCCTCGGCGCCGATGGTGCGGCCCGTGTAGATGAGGTCCTTCGCGACGGCGATCCCGCAGACGCGCGTCAGGCGCTGCGTCCCGCCCCAGCCGGGGACGATCGCGAGGTTGATCTCCGGCTGACCGAGCTTCGCGCGTGAGGACGCGAAGCGGAGGTCGCAGGCGAGCGCGAGCTCGCAGCCGCCGCCGAGCGCAAAGCCGTTGATCGCGGCGATCGCCGGCTTCGGCATCGTCTCGAGCACGGCCGTCGCCTCGTGCCCGAGCGCGCCCCACGCCTTCGCCTGCTCGAGGTCGAGCCCGCTCATGTACTTGATGTCGGCGCCGGCCGCGAACGCCTTCTCCCCCGCGCCGGTCAGGACGACCGCGCGCACGCCGTCGTCGGCGGCGGCCTCGCGCAAACGGTCGCGCAGCTCGGTGAGCGTGGCGACGTCGAGCGCGTTGAGCGCCTCCTCGCGGTCGATGGTGAGAACAGCGACTGCGCCGTCGCGGCCGGCTCGGATCACACCGAGACGGTAACTGCAGCGCTGGCCGGGCCGGCGGGGCCATGCGGGAGCGTCTGGGTGGCCGTCAGCGTGTGCAGGCCGGCGGCGAGCTTCACGGTGAGCGACCAGCTGCCGCCCGCATTGACCACGACCGTGCCCACCGTCTTGCCGCCGTCGTAGAGCGTGATGACGTCGCCTGCAACGCCGGTGCCGCCGACGGTGACGTACGAGCCCACCTTCGCGGCGCTCGTGATCGACGGCGCGGCCGGCGCCACCGTGACGGAGGTGGCCTTGCTCATGCCGCTCGTCAGCCCGACGTTCGGCAGCGCGTTCACCGTCTGCGTCGCCGTGATCGAGTGGGTGCCGGCGCCGAGCGAGACGGGCAGCGTCCATGTGCCGTTCGCCCCGACGGTCGTCGTCCCGACAGCGATTCCGTTGTCGTAGAGCGTGATCGTGTCGCCTGCGTCACCCGTGCCGGCGAAGGTCACGGGTGAGCCGGCGTTCGGCGAGGACGGCCCGGCATACGTGACCGTCGGCGCGTTGGCGAGGCCGAGGGCGAGCCAGAGCGCGTTCGTCGCGAAGACGACGCCGTTCAGCTTGGTCACCCAGCCGAAGGCGAGGAGTTGCGCAAGCGCGAGGGCATCGCTCGCTGACAGCGCCGCTTGCTCGGCGACCGTCAGCTGGCCGCGCACGACGATGCGATTCAGCAGCGCCTCACCGGGCTCGCCGACGCCGTGCAGCCCATCGATCAGCTGGACGTTCGCCGAGGGCGTCGTCGCGACGAACGTGCCGAGGCTGCCGCTGTCGGGGGCGCCCTCGATCTCGTGCAGGCCGGGATTGTTTCCGCCGGGCCCGCCGATCCACGGCGCGCGGTCCTCGGGGAACCAGTCGTGGGGCGGCTCGACGAGGCCGAGCTCGCCGAAGGGCTCGGACCTGGTCGGGTCGGCGCCGAGGGCGAGACCGAGGTCGATCACCATCTGTGCGAGGTCGTCGTTCGGCCCGTTGACGACTGCGTGGCCGGGGCCGCCATCCCACGGGTAGTAGATCGCGTCGGCGGGCGGGTTCCACACGAGCGCCCGGTCGGAGGTCGTGTTAATGATGAGGACGTCGCGCCCGGTGCCGCCGAAGAGGATGTCGGCCTCCGTCAGGTCGCCCGGCGCGCCGCCGACCGGGTCGACCGTGTTGTTCGCGTTCGGGTCGTAGTCCGGCCGCAACGCGTGCGCCAGGCGCACGAGCGTCGCCGACTGGTCGGGCGTGAACACGCGGCCGATGTCGCGCGTGACCGACTCGCCCCACTGGTCGAGCTGGTCGTCCATCTGCGCCGTCGTCCAGTGCGTGCTCTGCGACTGGATCTGCGTGAGCGACCGGCAGAGCTGCGTCGCCTCATTCGAGTCCGAGGCGTACGAGCCGACGAGCGTGCACAGGCTCGTGTACGTCACGGTGGTGTCGACGCGGGTCGAGTCGAGGTTGTCGTCGCCGTTCAGGATGTCGTTGCCGGCGCCGCCGAAGAGGACGTCCTGGTTCGTGCCGCCGACGAGCCAGTCGTTGCCCGAATCGCCGAAGAGCACGTCCTTGCCGTCGTCGACGCCGGACGCGAAGTTGAGGAGGAAGTCGATCCCGGGCGCGACCATGATCTTCTCGAACGGGTTCGCAGGATTGAAGTACACGAAGAGCCCGGCGGCGTAGTAGCCGAGGTCGCTCCCGGCCGAGAAGTACGGCTGCAGCGCCTCGGCGCCCGACATCGCGTCGTCACCCGCGCCGCCGTGGAGGAAGTCGTTCCCGAGCCCGCCATAGATGACGTCGTTGCCGCCGACGTTGAACGGCTGCTCGACGGCGGTGTAGTTGATGTTGCCTGTGACGTTGACCGTGACCGCGAGGTTGTCGGCGTCAGCGTCGCCGGTGCCGAGCGTGATCTGCGTGACCGCTGCGAGGCCGTACAGCGGCTCGGCGACGCCGTTGCGCGACATCTCGAGCAGCCCGTCGTCGCCGAGGATGCCGTCGTCGCCTGTGCCGCCCGAGATCCAATCGTTGCCGGAGTTGCCGTAGAGCTGGTCGTCCTGGCCATCGCCGTAGATCGAGTCGTTGCCCGTCTCGCCGTAGACGACGTCGTTGCCGCCCTCGCCGTGGATGACGTCGGCGCCGCCGATGTTCGCGCCGCTGCCGGCGACCGTCCAGCACTGGTTCGGGTCGGCCGGGTTGCAGGTCGAATAGCTCGCGTCGCCGGTCGGGCTGTAGTCGAGCAGCAGCACGGCCGCCGGAATGATGTGCGTCGTCTCGCCCGCGTAGTTGTCGTAGTTGAAGGTGAGGTACTGCCCGTCCGCACCGACGAGCCGGAAGACGTCGGCGTTGTCGCCGGCGATGACGTCGGCGTCCTGCGAGTGCGCGTTCGGGCCGCTGTCGCCGGGGCTGTTCAGCCCGGTCTCGGTGCCGTCGCCGCCGAAGATCGTGTCGGCGCCATCGGGCCGCAGCGCCGGCGTCCCGTACCCGAAGAGGTCGGAGCTGCCGCCGATGAGGATGTCCTGGCCCTGGTCGCCGTAGATGAGGTCGCTGCCGGCGCCGCCCTCGATGTAGTCGTTGCCGTCGCCGCCGTGAAGGGTGTCGTTGCCGCCCTGGCCGAAGATCATGTCGTTGCCGGGCCCGCCGAAGATCGTGTCGCTGCCCGCTCCGTCGTAGAGGACGACGGTGCGCTCGAGCGCGCCGCTCGGGTCGACAGCCGGTCCGCCGACGTTCGGCAGGAGGGTCACCGGGTCGTAGATCGTCGGGCCGGTCAGCGTGCGGTCAACGGGATTCGTCGTTCCGCCGTTCGGGAGGATCGAGCAGTTGTCGCCGCAGATCACGTCGTTGCCGGCGCCGCCGTCGATGAAATCGTTCCCGTCCTGGGCACCGGGGACGTTGCTGCCGCCGATGAGGTCGTCGGCGCCGCTGCCGCTGATGATCGTGTCGTTGCCCTGGCCGCCGATGACGATGTTCCTGCCGTCGCCGGCGTTGATCCAGTCGTTGCCGCCGCCGTCCGCGTTCTGCGTGAAGACGGAGGTGTAAGTGAAGGTCGTCGGCGCAGTCGGGATCGGCAGCGTCAGCGGGATGTCGCCGGCGATCGTGCCGAAGTCTCCGAAGATGAGATCGTCGCTCGGGCCGGTCGTGATCTGGTCGCCGCCGGCGCCGCCGATGACGATGTTCGAGCCGGGGCCGGTGAGGATGATCGTATCGAGCGAGCCGTCGTTCGAGTGGATCGGGGCGATCGCCGTGAACTCGTAGACACCGCTCACGACTGCCCACGTGACGTCGCCGTCGTCGCCGATGACGACGTTGTGGCCGCCGGTCGAGGAGATGGTGTCGCTGCCCGGGCCGCCGAAGACGACGTCGTTGCCGGTGCCGACCGAGACTGTGTCGTCCCCGCCGACGCCGACGTCCTGGGTCGCCGCGTGCAGGTACCGGCCGCTCGAATCGAACGAGACGGTGCCGTCGTCGGCGAAGACGACGTTGTTGCCGTTGCCGAAGGTGAGGGTCTGGCTTCCCGGCCCGCCGAAGAGCAGGTTGTTGCCGTTGCCCAGGTGGATCGTGTCGGCGCCGCCGACCGTCGGATCGAGCGTCTGCACGACCGTGGGGATGCCGTTGACGAGCGTGACGGTTCCGTCGCCGCCGAAGACGATGTCGTTGCCGTCGCCGAGCGTGATCGTGTCGCTGCCGGCGCCGCCGAAGACGATGTCGTTGCCGTCGCCTCCCGTGATCGTGTCGTCGCCGCCGACACCGGGGTCGGTCGTGTTCACCTGCGTCGGGACGGTGCCGTCGAGGACGACGCTGCCCTGGTCGCCGAAGACGATGTCCTTGCCGTTGCCGACGCTGATGTGGTCGTTGCCGGGGCCGCCGAAGACGATGTCGTTGCCGTTGCCGGCCGTGATCGTGTCGTCACCGCCGACGCTCGGATCCTGCGTGACGACCGTCGGGTCGTAGAGGAAGGCGCCGTCGTCGCCGAAGACGATGTCGTTGCCGTTGCCGACCGTGATGCCGTCCATTCCGGGGCCGCCGAAGACGAGATTCGTGCCGTCGCCGATCTTGATCGTGTCGGCGCCGACGACTCCGGTATCGAGTGTTGTCGCCGAGACACCGAACAGCACGCTGCCGTCGTCGCCGAAGACGGTGTTGTTCCCGTCACCGGCCGTGATGCCGTCGTCGCCCGCGCCGCCGAAGACCGTGTCGTTGCCGCCGCCGGCCAGAATCGCGTCTCCACCGCCGACGCCCGGATCGAGCGTCGCCGCCGAGATCCCGAACGTCAGCGTGCCGTCGTCGCCGAAGATGACGTCGTTCCCGTTCCCGGCAGCGATCGCGTCGCCGCCGGCGCCACCGAAGACAGCGTCGCTGCCGCCGCCCACCAGAATCGCGTCCCCGCCGCCGACGCCCGGATCGAGGGTCGCCGCCGAGATCCCGAACGTCAGCGTGCCGTCGTCGCCGAAGACGACGTCGTTCCCGTTCCCAGCGGCGATCGCGTCGCCGCCGGCGCCACCGAAGACCGCGTCGCTGCCGTTGCCGACGAGAATTGCGTCACCGCCGCCGACACCCGGGTCGTCCGTCTTCGCGAGCACGGGCACGCCACCCACGAGCCAGACGTGGCCATCGTCGCCGAAGACGACGTCGTTCCCGTTCCCGGCGGCGATTGCGTCGCCGCCGTTGCCGCCGAAGAGCAGATCGTTGCCGCCACCCGCGGTGATGGCATCCCCGGACTGAACGCCGCTGTTGAAGGCGCCGTTGAGCGGGTCGTTCATCGGGCCGTTCAGCGGGCCGTTGAGCGGGCCGTTCACCGGGCCGTTGATCGGGCCGTTCAGCGGACCGTTCACCGGGCCGTTCAGCGGGCCGTTCAGAGGACCGTTCTCCGGGCCGGAGAGCGGGCTGTTCAGCGGACCGTTGAGCGGGGTGTTCTGCGGGCCGGTGGGACCGACGGGATCCGGGTCGGTGGTCTGCACGAGGATCGTCAGCGTCCCGGCGTAGACGACGCGGCCGTCGTCGCCGAAGACGATGTCGTTTCCGCCGCCGACCGTGATCGTGTCGCCGCCGGGGCCGCCGAAGACGACGTCGTTGCCCTGGCCGCTCGAGATGACGTCGCCGGCGCCTGCGCCTGATCCGTCGGTGTAGACGACGTCTGCGGTGAGGAAGGCGCCGTCGGCAGCTGCCGGCGCCGTCTCGTACGCAGGCACGTGCACGCCGCCGAGGACGACGTCGTATCCGCCTGCGCCGGCCGGGCGGTCGTACACGACGCGGCCTGTGTCGCCGAAGAGGACGTCGCCGCTGCTGCCGCCGGTGAGTGCGTCGGAGCCGGTGCCGCCGAAGAGGATGAGCGGGAGCGTGCTGCCCGTGCCGTCGATCGTGTCGTCGCCGCCCTGGCCGTCGATGACGAGCGCGCGCGCCGGGCCCGCGGCGACGCCGGCGTGGACGACGTCGGCGCCTTCGCCGGCGAAGATCGAGATCAGCGTCTCGCCGAACGGCGCCGGCGTCACGTCGCTTGCGTACGTCCCCGTGACGGTGAAGGTGTTGCCGCCCGAGCCGCCGTAGACCTGAATGCCGCGGCCGAAGAGGCCGGAATCCCAGAGCTGCGTCCAGTAGCCCTCGCCGGCGAGGTCGCCGCCGGTGGCGCCGTAGGAGATCGGCGCAGGCGCGAGCCCGACGATGGTGTTGCCCGTGAAGGTCGCCGTGCGCGGCGCCGTGTCGGCGCGGTCGCTGATCGCGAGCGTGTTGCTGCCCGTTCCCTCGTCGATGTGCAGCGCGCCGGTGACTTCCGCGAGCGAGCCGTTGAAGGTCAGGTCGTCGACGTGCAGCGTCCCGTAGAGGAGCTGCGACTGCAGCGCGGCGAGGTCACCGACCTCACTCGAGGCGGCCGCCGGGAGCAGGGCGAGGTTCGCCGAGTCGCTGACGTAGACGACGTCGTCGCCCGCGCCGGTCGAGACGCTCGTATCGGCGGTCGTGCCGCGGATGTTGAAGCGGTCGTTGCCGGAACCGAGGTCGATTTGAAGCGTCTCGGCGGTGTAGTAGTTGATGCCGTCCGTGCGCAAGAGATCCGTCGCGGTCGAGGTGAGCGCCGGCGGCGCGGCAGCGACCTCGCCCTGGAAGCCGATGAGGAAGTCGCTGCCGAACTTCCAGACGAAGACGCTCTGCGCGCAGCGGCTCGTCCCGCCCGTCCCGCAGCTCGCGCCGGGGAACATGAGGCCCTGCAGAGCGGCCTGCACGGCGGCCGCGGTCGCGCCGGCGGCGAGCGGCGCGGTGGTGCCGAAGCCGGCGAG
>DASXLN010000076.1:0-6052 GCA_036496165.1 Gaiellaceae bacterium
GACGTCGCTGTCCTCCTCAACCTCAAGCCGGATCACCTCGACCGCCACGGCACGTTCGAGGACTACCGCGCGGCGAAGCTCCGCATCTTCGAGCGCGCGGCGATGAGGATCGGCCAGGACGACTTCTCCGCGGACGACCCGCTTCCGGCGGAGCAGCGCATGCCCGGCGCACACAACCGCGCGAACGCGGCCGCGGCGACCGCAGCAGCTCGCGCTGCCGGCCTCCCCGACGATGCGATCGCGGAGGCGCTGCGCACGTTCGCCGGCGTGCCGCACCGGCTCGAGCTCGTGCGCGAGCTGAACGGCGTGCGGTACGTCAACGACTCGAAGGCGACGAACACGGCCGCCGCCCGTCGCGCAGTCGCCGCGTACGACGCGCCGATCCATCTCATCCTCGGCGGCTCGCTCAAGGGCGAGGACTTCGGCCCGTTCGCGCGGGAGCTCCCCGTGAACGTCCGCTCCGTCCACCTCATCGGCGCCGCGAGCGACGAGCTCGCGGCTGCGCTCGATGCCGCCGGCCGCACGTATGCGCGCGACGAGGATCTCGTGCGCGCGGTCGCGCACGCGACCGCGGATGCGCAGCCGGGCGACGTCGTCCTGCTCTCACCGGCGACGGCGAGCTTCGACCAGTTCCGCAACTTCGAAGAGCGCGGCGACACGTTCCGTCGCATCGTCGAGGAGCTGCAGTGAAGCAGCGCTCATTCGAATGGCAGCTGCTCGTGCTCGTCACGCTCGGGCTGACGGCCTTCGGGCTGATCATGGTGTACAGCGCGACGTCCGCGTCGGCGGCGCTCGGCAACGGCAACCCGACCGGCTACCTCGAGCGGCAGGGGATCTACGCACTGCTCGGCTGTGCGCTGCTCGTCGTCGCGGCGCGCACGGACTTCCGGAAGCTCCGCGCGCTCGCGCCGACGCTCGTCGGCGGCGCACTCGCACTCTGCCTCGCCGTCCTCGTCATCGGCACGAAGGTGAACGGCGCCCGCCGCTGGATCGGCGTCGGCTCGTTCACGTTCCAGCCGTCGGAGCTCGCGAAGCTCGCGCTCGTCATCTGGGCGGCCGCGTATCTCTCGCGCAGGCCGGCGCCGCGCACGCTCAAGGATCTCGCGCGCCCCGTCGGTCTGCTCGTCGGCATCTTTTGCGCGCTCGTCCTCGCCGAGCCCGACCTCGGCACCGTCATCACGATCGTCGTGATGATCGGCGCCGTCCTCCTCGTCTCGGGGACGCCGCTGCCGACGCTCGGCGTCGCGTACACGCTCGTCTTCGCGATCGGCGGCATCGCCGCGTGGTCGTCGCCGTACCGGCGCGTGCGCCTGTTCACGTTCCTCGACCCGTGGAAGGACCCGCTCGGCGCGGGGCTCCAGAACGTCCAGGCGCAGATCAGTCTCGGGTCGGGCGGGATCTTCGGCCGCGGGCTCGGGCAGGGGATCGAGAAGATCCACTACCTGCCGGAGGCGCACACCGACATGATCTTCGCCGTCATCGGCGAGGAGCTCGGGCTCGTCGGCGCCGCCGTCCTCGTCGCGGGCTACTGCGCGTTCGCCTACGCAGGGCTGCGCCTCGCGATCGCGTGCAAAGACCCCTTCGGGAAGCGGCTCGCCGCGGGCATCACCGCCCTCGTGTGCGGGCAGGCCGCGATCAACCTCGCAGCCGTTCTCGGGCTCGCGCCGCTGACCGGCATCCCGCTCCCGTTCGTCTCGTACGGCGGCTCGAGCCTCGTCATCACCCTCCTCGGCGTCGGGATCCTCCTTAACATCGCTCGTGGCCATGCAGGAACAAAGTCAGCTTCGGTGCCTGATCGCAGCGGGCGGGACGGTCGGGCATCTCGCCCCGTCGCTCGCAGTGGCGGAGGCGCTGCGCGAGCGCGGAGCGGCGGTGACGTTCGCCGGGTCGCCGGATCGCGTCGAGGCTCGGCTCGTTCCTGAGCAGGGCTACGCGTTCGACGCGTTCGCCGTCGCCGGCTTCCCGCGACGGCCAGGGCCGTCCCAGCTGCGCGCGTTCGTACTCGCCGCGGCCGCGCCGATCGCGTGCCTCCGGATCCTCGACCGGCGCAAGCCGGACGTCGTCCTCGGCGGCGGCGGCTACGTCGCCGGGCCGATGGTCCTCGCCGCGAAGCTGCGCGGGATTCCCGCCGCGCTGACGGAGGCGGACGCACACCTCGGCCTCGCGAACCGCCTCGCTGCGCCGTTCGCCGCGCGTGTGTTCCTCGCGCTGCCGGTCCACGGGCGGAACGGCTCCAAATACGTCCCGGTCGGCCGCCCTGTTCCGGCGCGGTCGCGGGCCGTCCCTCGTGCCGAGGCGCGCGAGCGGCTCGGGCTTCCGGCCGACGGCCCGGTCGTGCTCGTGTTCGGCGGCTCGCTCGGAGCGCGGCTCCTGAACGAGCTTGCGCTCGACGCCTGGGCCGAGTCGGGGCCTGCCGTCCTGCACCTGTGCGGCGAGCGCGACTACGCGTCGCTGCGCGCTCGCGCGACCCGTCCCGACTACGTGCTGCGCCCCTTCATCGACGAGATCGGCCTCGCGTACGGCGCGGCCGACGTCGCGGTCGCGCGCGCGGGCGGGTCCGTCTGGGAGCTCGCCGCCGCCGGCCTGCCGGCGGTACTCGTGCCGGGCGAGTTCGCAACCGGCGGGCACCAGCGGAAGAACGCGGACTGGTTCGAGCGCGCCGGCGGCGCGGTCGTCGTGCCGGAGTCGGACGTCGCCCGGGTCCCGGACGTCGTCGCGTCGCTCCTCGCGGACCCGGCACGGCTCGCCGCGATGCGCGCTGCGATGCACGCCGCCGCGACGCCCGACGCCGCAGAGAGGATTGCCGATGAGCTCGTCCGGCTCGCAGCCGCTCGCGGGTAGGCGCATCTGGATCGCCGGCATCGGCGGCGCGGGCATGAGTGCGTATGCATTGCTCGCGCACGCGTGGGGCGCCGAGGTCGCCGGCTGGGACCGCGTCGACACGCCGTACCTCGCGCACCTCGTCGGCATCGACGTGACGGTCGCGGCAGACCCGCCGCGTCCACCCGACGGCTGGGAGGTCTACGTCTCGACCGCCTTCGCCGACCACGTCGAGGGCCGTCCGCGCGCGGACCTGCTCGCCGAGCTCGTCTCGCTGCGGCGGTCGATCGTCGTCGCCGGCGCGCACGGCAAGACGACGACGAGCGCGATGATCGCGTTCTGCCTCGAGCGGCTCGGCCACGATCCCGCGTTCCTCATCGGCGGCGACGTGCTGCAGCTCGGTGGCAACGCGCGCGCCGGGGAGGGCTGGCTCGTCGTCGAGGGCGACGAATCCGACCGCTCGGTCGCTGCGCTCCGGCCGGAGATCGCGGTGCTGCTCAACGTCGACCTCGACCACCACACGACGTTCGCGTCGCTCGCCGAGGTGCAGGAGCTGTTCGACGCATGGCTCGCGTCGGTGCCGCACGTCGTCCGCGCGGAGCAGCTCGATCCCGCCGACCTGCCGCTCGCCGTGCCGGGCGAGCACAACCGCCGCAATGCCGCGGCAGCCCTCGCCGCGCTCGAGCTCGCGGGCGTGCAGGGAGCCGAGCAGGTCATCGTCGAGTTCACCGGCGTCGGCCGCCGGCTGCAGCGGCGCGGCGATCACGTGTACGACAGCTATGCGCACCATCCCGCCGAGCTCTCGGCCGATATCGCCGCGGTGCGAAATGGCGGCCGCGTGCTCGCGCTCTTCCAGCCGCACCTGTACTCGCGCACGCGCTACCTCGCACACGAGTTCGCGACTGCGCTCGCGACCGCCGACGCCGTCTGCGTCACCGACGTCTATGCCGCACGGGAACTGCCTATCCCGGGTGTGAGCGGGAAGCTGATCGTCGACGAGCTCGCACGCGTACGGCCGGGCATGCCGATCGGCTGGGCGCCGTCGCTCGAGGACGGCGCTCGCATCGTGGCCGCCTGGAGGACGCCCGGTGACGTCGTCCTGACGCTCGGCGCGGGCGACGTCGACCGTGCGGTGGACCTTCTGTGACCGATCTCTCCCGCTACACGACGCTCGGGACCGGCGGGCCGGCACGCGAGCTCGTTCTGCCGGAGACGGTCGCCGAGGTCGAGGCGCTCCTCCGCCGCGGGCTTCCGGTGGCGACGATCGGGCTCGGCTCGAACCTCCTCGTCGCCGACGAGGGCGTCGATGCGCTCGTGCTCAAGCTCGCCGGGGAGCTGGCGGCGGTCGAGGTGGACGGCGCCGTGGTGCGCGCGGGGGGCGGCGCGGCGAACGCCGTCGTCCTCCATCGGGCGCGGTCGGCAGGGCTCGGCGGCTTCGAGTTCGCGTGCGCGATCCCCGGGACGATCGGCGGCGGCGTCTGGATGAACGGCGGCGCGTACGGCGCCGACTTCTCGCAGGTGCTCGTCCGCGCGCTCGTGGCCACCGCCGACGGCACCGGGTGGCTCACTCCGGAGGAGCTCGGCCTCTCGTACCGGCACTCGAACCTCCGTCACGGCCAGGTCGTGCTCGAGGCGGAGCTCCGCCTGACGCCGCGCCCGCCGGACGAGATCAAGGCGGCGGTGCGCGAGCTGAACGCGCAGCGGAAGGCCGCGCAGCCGACGAACCGGCGCACCTTCGGCAGCGTGTTCAAGAACCCCGACCACGAGCTGAGCGCGGGGCGGATGCTCGAGGCGTGCGGCCTCAAGGGCCATCGCATCGGCGGCGCGCAGATCTCGCCGAAGCATGCGAACTTCATCGAGAATGCGGGCGGGGCCCGCACCGAGGACGCGCTCGCGCTCATGGCCGACGCGCGCCGTCGCGCGCGGGAGCAGTTCGGCGTCGAGCTCGTCCACGAGGTCGAGCTGCTCGGCCCGATCTCGGTGACGTAGGAGCCTCCCGCCGCGCGGCGAACGAGAATGGATGGCCGCCAGGCGGCGTCTGCTTGCGATCGCGATCGCCGTGCCTGTCGTGCTGACGGGCGCGTATTTCGCCGCCCGTGAGAGCTCGACGTTCGCGGTGCGAACGATCGCCGTCTCCGGCGGCACGCCGGTCCTGCGGGCACAGGTTCGCGGCACGCTCGCCTCGTTCCGCGGACGCAGTCTCCTGGCGCTCGACGGCCGCGCGCTCGAGCGCCGCGTCGACGCGCTGCCCGCCGTGGTGTCGTCGAGCTACGACCGCGCCTTCCCGCACACGCTCCGCGTGCGGATCGTCCCCGAGGTGCCGGTCGCCGTCCTCCACCGCGGCAAGGAGGCCTGGCTCGTCTCCGCCCGCGGGCGGACGATCCGGAAGATCAAGGCCGGAACGCGGCTCGCCCTCCCGCGCATCTGGGTGCCGACCTCGACGCCGGTCGCCGCCGGCGGCTTCCTCCCGCCCGACGCCGGCGGGACGGCGGCGCACGTGCTCGCCCTCGCCGCCGGGTTCCCGGCGCGCTTCACGACCGTCTCGTTCACGCACGGCGAGCTGACGATGCGCCTGCGGCTCGGAGTCGAGCTCCGCCTCGGCGAGCCGGTCGACGTGCGCCTCAAGCTCGCGATCGCGCGGCGTGCGCTGCGGGTGCTGCCGGCCGGCTCGACGTATCTCGACGTCGCCGTCCCGCAGCGGCCGGTCGCCGGATCGAACTCTCAACTCTCTACTTCAGCTTCAGCCTTGTCGGGCTGAACCTCAATTGACAGCCGGGTTTTCCACAACTACCCTGCGCCGCGAAGTCCCTGCTTCTGCCCCGTATCTCCACTAAAGGTTCAGGTGTCGGCCCCATGAGCATGCGCGACCAGTCCGGCAACTACCTCGCCGTCATCAAGGTCGTCGGCGTGGGCGGCGGCGGCACGAACGCCGTCAACCGCATGGTCGACGCCGGCCTCACGGGCGTCGAGTTCGTCGCGGTCAATACCGACGCGCAGGCGCTGATGATGTGCGACGCCGACGTGAAGATCCACATCGGCTCGAAGGCGACACGTGGCCTCGGCGCCGGCGCCGACCCGGCGGTCGGGCTGGCAGCCGCGCAGGAGAGCCGGGACTAGCTGAAGGAGGCGCTCAAGGGCGCCGACATGATCTTCGTCACAGCCGGCGAGGGCGGCGGCACCGGCACGGGCGGCGCGCCCGTCGTCGCCGAGCTCGCGCGCGAGCTCGAGGCGC
>DASXLN010000077.1:0-4970 GCA_036496165.1 Gaiellaceae bacterium
CGGCGATCCACGAGCTGCCGCCCGCGTTCGTCGTCGCTCAGCTCGACGCGGTGTTCGACGATATCGGTGTCGACGCGGCGAAGACCGGGATGCTCTTCTCGCGCACGATCATCGAGACCGTCGCCGGCTATCTGCGTGAGCGGCCTGTCCCGCTCGTCGTCGACCCGGTGATGGTCGCGAGCTCGGGCGCGACGCTCCTCGAGGACGACGCGGTCGACGCGCTTGTCGGGCGGCTCTTTCCGCTGGCGACGGTCGTGACGCCGAACCTCATGGAGGCGAAAGCGCTCACCGGCATCGACGCACCGCGCCGCGAGCTCGCGACGCGGCTGCACGACATGGGCGCGTCCGCGGTCGTCGTGACCGGGGGCCACGGGAGCGACGCGGTCGACCATCTCTTCGACGGCCGCGAGCACGTCGAGATCCCGGTCGCGCGTCACGACATCGCGGCGACGCACGGCGCCGGCTGCACGCACTCGGCCACGCTCGCCGCGCTCCTCGCGCGCGGCGAGAGTCTCGCCGACGCGGCTCGCGGTGCGGCGGAGGCGGCGTCGCGCGCCGTCGCGCACGGGCTCGTCGAGATCGGTTCCGGTGAAGGCCCCGTCGACATCCTGGAGGTGAGTCGATGATCTCTGCGGGCACGACGTTGCGCGCAATGCGCGTGCGAAAGCCGCTCGTCCACCAGATCACGAACTACGTCGTCATGAACGAGACGGCGAACGCGACGCTCGCGATCGGCGCGCTGCCGGTGATGGCGCACGCAGGCGAGGAGGTCGAGGAGATGGCGCGCATCGCATCGGCGCTCGTGCTCAACATCGGCACGCTGTCGGAGCACTGGGTCGAGTCGATGCTGCTCGCAGGAGGCGCGGCGACCGCACGGCAGATCCCGATCGTCCTCGACCCGGTCGGCGCCGGCGCGACGACGTACAGGACGGCGACGGCGCGTCGCATCATCGACGTCGTCGACGTGACAGTTCTTCGCGGCAACCCCGGCGAGATCGCGACGCTCGTCGGCGCCGCGGCCGAGGTCCGCGGCGTCGAGTCGATGAGCACCGGCATGGAGCCGGCCGACCTCGCGCGCGAGGCCGCCCGGCGTCTGGGCGTGATCGCGTCCGTCACCGGCCCGGTCGATCACGTCTCCGACGGCGACCGCGTCCTCGCGGTCGCGAACGGCGACCCGCTGCTCGCGACCGTCACCGGCACCGGCTGCATGTCCTCCGCGCTGACTGGGTGCTTCCTCGCCGCGAAGCCGGACGATGCGCTCGAGGCGGCGACGGAGGCGCTCGCCGCGTTCGGCGTCGCCGCCGAGGCGGCGGCCGCCGGTGCGGAGGGGCCGGGAACGTTCCACGCGCGTCTGTACGACGCGCTCTACGCGCTCGACCCCGACACGCTCGACGAGCGGACGCATATCGAGGAGCTGTGAAGGAGTTCGAGTTCCTGGCGGAGCTCGAAAGGCGCGGGCTCGTCACCGGCATCGAGCACGACGCCGCGGCGATCGGCGGCCTCGTCGTCACACAGGACGCGCTCGTCGAGGGCGTCCACTTCCGCTTCGACCTGCTCGACTGGCGCGAGCTCGGCTACCGCGCGGCGGCAGTCAACCTCAGCGACCTCGCCGCGTCGGGCGCCGAGCCGCTCGCGCTGATCGTCAGCCTCGCCTCGCCTCGGCTCGACGGGGACGTCGTCGCGTTGTACGAGGGGATGGCCGAGGCCGGCGTTCCCGTGCGCGGCGGCGACACGACGCGTGCCGATGCCGTCGTTCTCAGCGTGACCGCGATCGGCCGTTCGGAACGCGTGCCCGGACGCGCCGGCGCGCGTCCGGGCGACCTGCTCGTCGTCACCGGCCCGCTCGGCGGCGCAGGCGCCGCCTTCCGTGCAGGACGCCTCGCCCGGCCGCCGCTCCGGCTCGACGAGGGACGCCGCCTTGCGCAGGTCGCGCACGCGATGCTCGACATCTCCGACGGCCTCGGCCCCGACGCCGGCCACATCGCCGAGCGCTCCGGCTGCCGGCTCGTGATCGACCTCGATGCCGTGCCGCTCGCCGAAGGTGCGACGCGCGCCGACCTCGAGTTCGGCGAGGACTACGAGCTGCTCGCCGCCACGCCCGACCCGCTCGAGTTCACCGTGATCGGCCGCTGCGAGGAAGGCTCAGGCGTCAGCGTCGACCTGGGCGGCTGGGAGCACTTCGCCTAACCACTGGTCGAAATGCGCCCGTGGGCGCAGGCCGACAAGCGACGCGACGCGCTCGCCGCCGGCGAAGAGGACGACGGTGGGGATCGAGAGCACGTCGTAGCGCGCGCCGATCGTGGGATGCTCGTCGATGTTCACACGCGCGACGGGGATCGTCTCCTCGAGCTCGACGAGGATCGGCTCGAGCGCCTTGCACGGCCTGCACCACGGCGCCCAGAAGTCGACGAGCAGCGGGCCGCCGCCGATCGCGGCGTCGAAGGTGCCGGTGTCGAGCTCTCTCATCGGATCCGTGCGAACCGTAGCGCCGGGACGCGCGTGACGGCTTCGAGGACGATCGCGCGGCTCATCTTCGACTGGCCGGCGGTGCGGTCGGAGAAGAGGATCGGGACCTCGACGACGGTGAAGCCCGCCCGGATCGCACGATAGGTCGTCTCGATCTGGAACGCGTAGCCCTTGGACTCGATCGCGTCGAGGTCGATGCGCTCGAGGACCGCACGCCGGTAGCACTTGAAGCCGCCCGTGAGGTCGCGCACGTGCACGCCGAGGAGTACGCGCGCATACCACGACCCGCCTGTCGATACGAGGCGCCGTCCGCGGCCCCAGTTCGCCGTGCCGCCCCCGGGCACGTAGCGCGAGCCAAGCGCGACGTCGGCGCCGCCCTCGCACGCGGCGACGAGGCGCGGCACGTCCGCCGGGTCGTGCGAGAAGTCGCAGTCCATCTCGAGGATGAGCTCGGCGCCGTCCGCGAGCGCACGCCTGAAGCCGGCGATGTACGCCGGGCCGAGACCCTCCTTGCGTTCGCGATGCAGGACCGAGACGAAGTCGAGCTCGCGGGCGAGCCGATCGGCCGTTTCGCCCGTGCGGTCGGGCGAGTTGTCGTCGACGACGAGGACGTTCACGCCGAACGGCTCGAGGGCGTGGATCATCGGCTCGATGTTCGCCGCCTCGTTGTAGGTCGGCAGGCAAATCGTGGTCTTCGGCACCCTGCCGGAGGCTACATATGATCGATTTCGCATGGCTCCGTTGCCGGGAAACACCGAGGTCGCAGACCATTTCGACCTGCTCGCCGACCTGCTGGAGCTCGAAGGGGCGGAGTCGTTCCGCGTCCTCGCCTACCGCCGCGCGGCGACGCGCATGCGCGAGACCTCGGCGTCCGTCGCGCAGCTGGCGCTCGACGGCCGCGCGAAGGAGTTGCAGGGGATCGGGAAGACGATCGAGGAGAAGATCGTCCAGATCGTCGAGACGGGGGACATCGAGGCGCTTGCGAAGCGGCGCGCACTCGTCCCGCCCGACGTGGTCGCGTTCATGCGCCTGCCGGGCCTGGGTCCGAAGACGGCCGCACGCATCTGGCGTGACCTCGGCGTTTCGACGCTCGCCGGGCTGAAGGAGGCGGCGGAGGCCGAGCGGCTGCGGACGCTGACCGGGCTCGGGCCGAAGAGCGAGGAGAAGATCCTCAAGGCGCTCGCGTTCCAGGCGGAGAACCCGGACGAGGGCCGCAGGCTTCTCGGTGACGGGCTCCCTGCGGTGCTCGCGGCGGTGGCCGAGCTGCACGAGCACCCTGCCGCGGTCGCGGTGAGCGAGGCCGGATCCGTGCGCCGCCGCAAGGAGACGTTTCGCGACCTCGACATCATCGCCACCGCCACCGAGCCTGCCGAGCTCACGTCGTACTTCACGCAGCTGCCGTGGGTCGCGGACGTCGCCGCGCGCGGCGACACGAAGGCGACGGTCGTCTCGCGCGCCGGGCTGCGCTTCGACCTGCGCGTCGTCCCGCCGGAGTCGTTCGGCAACCTGCTCCAGCACTTCACCGGTTCGAAGCACCACAACGTTGCGATGCGCGAGGCGGCGGTGAAGCGCGGCCTCTCGATCTCCGAGTACGGCGTCACGAACGTCGAGACCGGCGACGTGTTCGCGACCGAAGACGAGGACGCGTTGTACGAGTTCCTCGGTTACCAGCCGATCCCGCCGGAGCTGCGTGAGAACGACGGCGAGCTCGACGCGGCCCGGCGCGGCGAGTTGCCGGCGCTCGTGGAGCTCTCAGACGTGCGCGGCGACCTGCACACGCACACGAGCTGGTCGGCGGACGGGAAGAACACGCTCGAGGAGATGGTCGCGGCGGCAGCCGGGCGCGGCTACGAGTACTACGCGATCACCGACCACTCGCACTACCTCCGCGAGGGGCGGATGGCGGCGCAGCTCGAGGAGATCGAGCGCATGCGCGAGCGCTTCCCGAAGCTGCACATCCTCGCCGGCGTCGAGGCGAACATCCGCTCGAACGGAGAGGTCGATGTCGCCGACGAGGATCTTGCACGGCTCGACTGGGTCGTCGCTTCCGTGCACCAGGCACCGCACAACCGGCCGACGGAACGCGTGCTCGAGGCGATGGAGAATCCATACGTCGACTGCATCGGGCATCTCACCGGGCGGCGGATCGGGAAACGCGGCCCGCGGGACGTCGACGTCGAGCGCGTGATCGCCAAGGCGATCGAGGCGGGCGTCGTGCTCGAGATCAACGGGCAGCCCGATCGGCTCGACCTGCGCGATGTGCACGCGCGTGCGGCGAAGGAGGCGGGGTTGAAGCTCGTCGTCAGCTCCGACGCGCACCAGATCCGCGCGCAGGGCTACGTCGAGCTCGCGGTCGGCCAGGCGCGCCGCGGCTGGCTGACGAAGGACGATCTGCTCAACACGCGGTCGTGGGCGCAGTTCCGGAAGCTCCGGCGCAAGCGATGACGTTCCGCGAGGACGGGCACGCCGCAGTCGACTGGGCGGCCGACTATCTCGATCGCGTC
>DASXLN010000078.1:0-1954 GCA_036496165.1 Gaiellaceae bacterium
GTCGACGAAGTCGAGCAGCGTGTCGTCGGCCCAGTGCAGATCCTCGAATACGAGCACGAGGGGCCGCTCCTCGGCGAGCGCCTCGAAGAAGCGCCGCCACGCGGAGAAGGCGTCCGCACGGCGGTCGCGCGACTCGTCGCGATCGCCGGCGACGCCGCCGAGCGCGTGCAGGTGCGACTCGACCCAGCGGCGCTCCTCCTCGTCCGCGAAGAGCTCCGCGACCGCGTCGGCGAGTTTCGTGCGCGCCGTCTCTTCGTCGTCGCTCTCGAGCACGCCGACCTGCGCCTTCACGATCTCGCCGAGCGCCCAGACGCTGCGGCTCTCGCCGTACGGGAGCGAGCGGCCTTGCCGCCACCAGTACACGTCCGGGTCGTTGTCGAGGACGGTGAAGAGCTCGGCGACGAGGCGGCTCTTGCCGATGCCGGGGACGCCGACGAGCGTGACGAGCTGCGCGGTCTCCTCGCCCTTGCTCCGCTGGAACGCGTCGGTGAGGAGGAAGAGCTCGCGTTCGCGCCCGACGAGCGCCGTGCGGTGTGTCTGCTCGACGTCGGTGCCGTAGCGCGGCCGCGCCGATACGACCTCCCACACGGGAACGGGCTTCGACTTGCCCTTCGCCTCGACTGCGGGTGCCTCCAGGTACTCGATCACCTGGCGCGTCGCGCGGTACGTCGCCTCGCCGACGAGGATCCCGTTCACCGGCGCGGACGACTGCAGGCGCGCGGCGGTATTGACGACGTCGCCGGAGACGAATGCCTCTCCGGCGGAGACGTCGGCGTCGAGCGCGACGAGTGCCTCGCCGGTGTGGACCGCCGTCCGAATCTCGAGGTCGGGCGAACCGTCGCGGATCGCGATCGCGGTCAGCACCGCGCGCACAGGATCGTCCTCGTGCGCGACCGGGGCGCCGAAGACCGCCATCACCGCGTCGCCGATGAACTTCTCGACCGTGCCGCCGCGCTGCTCGATCTGCTCGCGGAGCCGGGCGTAGTACGGCGTCAGCATCGCCCGGACGTCCTCCGGGTCGAGCTCCTCGGCGCGGCTCGTGAACCCCACGAGATCCGTGAAGAGCACCGTGACGACCTTGCGTTCCTCCCGGCTCATGCCGGTATTCAACTATGCCGATGCGTAGTCGAAGTCGCTCGCATAGGCGCAGTTGCCCTGGAGCTCCCATGCGAACGGCTCTTCGTCGACGCGGAGCTCGTCGGCGACCATCTCGTATCCCTGCCGGTCGTAGCCGGGAACGCCGCACGCGACCGGGAGATCCGTCTCGTAGCGCCTCGTCGCGCGCGCGGCGAGGCGCTCGCCGATGCGGACTGACGTGCCGTCGATCTCGATCGCGCTCTCGCGGATGCTGATCAGATTGCGCGCCTTGCGGATCCACGGCAGCTGGTGCAGCCCGTCGAGGAAGAGCCACTTGAGCGCCGCCCGCTCCTTCGCGCCGGCGTCCTCGTCGACGTGGAGGACGACGTCCCAGGGCGAGCCCGGCTCGTCGTCGTGATAGCGGTACACGAGCGCGACGTTGAGGCCGCCGACCTCGATCCCGCCGGCGGTGCCGCTCTCGATCGCCCAGGAGAGGATGCCGTAGCACTCGCCGTACGTCGACCGCCCGCCGAGGACGTCGCCGACCTTCCGGCAGGGACAGATCGCGTCGCAGTTGCACGACTCGAAGTACGAGCCGCGCACGCGGTAGCTCAGATCGCCCATCGGAACGCCCTCTTCTCGACGAAGACGAACGCGCCGATGAGGGCCATCCACCAGAGGCTCATCATCCCCACGACGAGCAGCACGAGCATCGCGGGTATGCAGCAGCCGGCGCACCACAGGCCGCTCTCCACGCCCATGCGGAACGCGCCGTGGAATCCGTCGCGCCAGCCGTGGACGATGCGCGCGAACGGCGTCCTGCAGACGGCGAGGCAGCGCCGCTTGAGCGGCGTCAGCTGGTAGACGGCGGCGACCG
>DASXLN010000079.1:0-7942 GCA_036496165.1 Gaiellaceae bacterium
CGTCGAGCCGGATGAGCCGGCTCGGCAAGTCGCTCATCACCGATACCGAGCTCCTGAGCTTCGAGCGGATCACCGCGGAGATCGACAGTGTCGAGCCGGATGCGGTCGCGGAGCTTGCCGGGATGCTGCTCGGGCCCGACCGGCTCTCGGCTGCATGCGTCGGGCCGGACGAGGACCGCTTCCGCGCCGCGATCGGCAACGGCGCCGTGCGAAAGGCCGCATGAGGCTCGCGCTGTTCGGCGCGGAGGGCAAGGTCGGGGCGACGCTCAAGCCGGTCCTCGAACGCGCCGGCCACACCGTGAAGCCGATCGAGATCGGCGACGAGCCGGACGTGCGCGGCCTCGACGCCGCCGTCGACTTCACGACGCCGGACGCAGCGCCGGCGAACGCGCGCGCAGCGCTCGAGCAGGGCGTCTCGTGCGTCGTCGGCACGACCGGCTGGGATCCACAGCCGCTGCATGCGCTCGCGGCCGCGAACGGCCTGCGGCTCTTCGTCGCACCGAACTTCTCCATCGGCGCCGTGCTGATGATGCGCTTCGCCAAGCAAGCGGCCGAGTTCTTCCCGCGCGCGGAGATCATCGAGCTGCACAGCGAGCAGAAGAAAGATGCCCCGTCCGGCACGGCGAAGATGACCGCGGCGCTCATCGGCGGCGATCCGGTCATCCATTCGGTCCGTCTCCCGGGCCTCGTCGCGCACCAGGAGGTCATCTTCGGCGGCGAGGGCCAGCTCCTCACGATCCGCCACGACACGACCGCGCGCGAGTCGTTCGCCGACGGCGTCCTGCTCGCGCTCGAGAAGCTCGACTCGCTCCCGCCGGGCCTTACGCTCGGCCTCGACTCGGTCCTGTAGGCGATAGTTCCCGGGATGCCGGGTCAGGCGGCCGAGCTCGTCTTCGACGAGGCGACGAAACGCTACGAAGGACGAGAGGGCGCCGCGGTCGAGGGCCTCTCGGTCACCGGTCCCGCGGGCGAGATCTGTGTGCTCGTCGGCCCCTCCGGCGGCGGCAAGACGACGGCGCTTCGACTCGTCAACCGGCTGATCTCGCTCACGAGCGGCGACATCCGCATCGACGGGACGAGCATCCTCGACCAGGACGTCGTGCAGCTCCGCCGCGGCATCGGCTACGTCATCCAGCAGGTCGGCCTCTTCCCGCACATGACGATCGAGGGGAACATCGGCATCGTCCCGCGCCTGTACGGCCGCTCGCGCGCGTGGGTCCACACGCGGTCGCAGGAGCTGCTCGACCTCGTCGGCCTCGACCAGTCATATGCGAAGCGCTATCCGGCGCAGCTCTCCGGAGGCGAGCGCCAGCGTGTCGGCCTCGCGCGGGCACTCGCGGGCAACCCGCCGATCATGCTGATGGACGAGCCGTTCGGCGCGATCGACCCGATTGTCCGCACGCGTCTGCAGGATGAGTTCCTCCGGCTGCAGCAGGAGGTGCGGAAGACGGTCGTCTTCGTCACGCACGACATCGACGAGGCGATCAAGCTCGGCGACCGCATCGCGATCCTGCGCACGGGCGGGAAGCTCGCGCAGTACGACGCGCCGCGCGCGATCCTCGAGCAGCCGGCGGACGACTTCGTCTCGGAGTTCGTCGGCAAGGATCGCGCCCTGAAGGCGCTCGCGCTGCACACGCTCTCTGAGCTCGAGCTCGGGCCGGCCGCCGAAGGGCCGCGGTGCCCACGCACGACGACCGTCCGCGACGCGCTCGCCCTCCTGCTCGAGAAGCGCGCCGACACGCTCGCCGTCACCGACGAGAGCGGCGCCGTCGTCGGCTCGATCACACGGGACGCGCTCCTGTCGTGATCGTCGCCGGCGGCCCCGTCATCCCGAACTTCGGGAGCGGCAGCTCCTGCGAGGTGAACAACGGCTGGTTCTGCACCGACTGGGTGTGGCAGCACTGGGGCGACACGCTTCAGCCTGCGCTCGTCCAGCACATCGAGCTGACGGTCATCGCGGTCGCCATCGGCTTCGTGGTTGCGTTCCTCCTCGCTCTCGTCGGCTTCCGTTACCGGCTGCTCGACCCGCCGATCGGGATCGTGTCGGACTTCCTGTACACGATCCCGAGCCTCGCGCTCTTCCAGATCCTCCTGCCGATCACCGGCATCTCGGTGACGACGGTCGAGATCGCGCTCGTGTCGTACACGCTGCTCATCCTCTACCGGAACATGATCGAGGGCCTCCGCGCGGTGCCGGCCGAGATCGTCGACGTCGCGCGCGGCTCCGGCTTCACGCGGATCCAGACGTTCACCCGCGTCGAGCTGCCGCTCGCTCTGCCGACGATCCTCGCCGGGCTGCGCATCGCGACCGTGTCGACCATCTCGATCGCGACCGTCGCGTCGTTCGTCGTCGCGAAGGGGCTCGGCGCGCCGATCTTCACGGCGCTCGAGCAGGACGTCTTCAAGACGGAGATCTTCACAGCCGGCGGAATGGTGGTCGCGCTCGCGCTCATCGCGGACGCCCTGCTCGTGCTCGTGCAGCGTGCGCTGACGCCGTGGGTGCGGTTCGGGAGATCGGCATGAACACGTTCGTCGACGCGTTTCGCTTCATCGGCGACAACCCGCACCTCCTGCTCGTCAAGACGGGCGAGCACCTCGAGCTCTCCGGCGCCGCGCTCGGCATCGCGCTCCTCCTGGCACTCCCCGCCGGGCTCTGGCTCGGGCATCTCCATCGCGGGCTCTTCCTCGCGGCGAGCATCTCGAACGTCGGCCGGGCGCTCCCGAGCCTCGTGCTGATCGCGTTCGGCATCACCGTCTTCGGCATCGGCTTCTGGAACAACACGGTGGCGCTCGTCGTCCTCGCCATACCGCCGATCCTCACGAACGCATACTTCGCCGTCGACGCGGTCGACGCCGACGTCGTCGACGCAGCCCGCGGGATGGGGATGACCGAGCTCCAGGTGCTGCTGCGCGTGGAGCTGCCCCTGGCCTTGCCGCTCCTCTTCGCCGGGATCCGGATCGCCGCGATCTTCGTGATCGCCACGGCGACGATCGCCGCCATCGCCGGCGGCGGCGGGCTCGGCGCGATCATCGTCAACCGGGCGAGCTACGGCGACGCCGGCGTGGTCGCCGCCTCGCTCTGCGTCTCGGCCCTGGCGTTCCTGGCGGCCTTAATTCTTTCTTTCGTCCGCAAGGCCGCCTCGCCTAGACCGACCCCGGTTCCGTAGGCTTTTCCCGTCAGTCCACGACAGGAGGAGGAGCACGCATGATCCGCAAGCACACGCGGCGTGCCGCGAAAGCGGCCTTCGCGATCTCGTTCGGGGTCGCGATCGTCTTGGGTGGGATCGCGGCGACCGCCGCGTCGGCAAAGCCGCAGGCGAAGCCGACGATCACGGTCGGGAACAAGAACTTCACCGAGGAGTTCATCCTCGGTCAGCTGTACGGGCAGGCGTTGGCGGCGAAGGGCTTTCCGGTGAAGTACGCCGGCAGTCTCGGAAGCTCGGAGCTCGCCGACACGGCGATCAAGTCCGGGAAGATCAATCTGTTGCCGGAGTACACCGGTGTGATCGTCCTCGACCTCGCGAAGGAGAAGTCTCCGAAGACGGCGGCGGCGACGTTCACGGCCGCGAAGAAGTTCGAGGAGACGCGGGGGCTCACGCTCCTCAATCCGACGCCGTTCTACGACACCGACACATTCACCGTCCTCACGTCGACGGCGAAGAAGGACGGCGTCAAGACGATCGGCGACATGAAGAAGGTGAAGTCGTTCACGTACGCCGGCTTCCCCGAGTGCCAGACGCGCATCACCTGTCTTCAGGGCCTGAAGAAGATCTACGGCCTCACGCAGGTGAAGTTCGTCCCGCTCTCGAGCATCAGCGTCTACACGCTGCTCGACCAGGGGAAGGCGACGGGCGGTGACGGTTTCTCGACCGATCCGCAGCAGCTCAGCGGGAAGTACACCGTGCTCACCGACACGAAGCACATCTTCGGCTTCCAGAACATCGCCCCGGTGATTTCGCAGAAGACGCTCTCCGCGGGTGGGGCGGAGCTCAAGAGCACGATCAACGCGGTCTCGGCGAAGCTCACCCTCGCCGCGATGCGCGCGATGAACAAGGCGGTCGGGATCGACAAGAAGACGCCCGCCGCCGTCGCGTCCGCGTTCCTGAAGGCAAACGGACTCAAGTAGTGCATGTCGTCGTGCTAGGCGGGGGGTCGACCGGCGAGCATTTCGTCGGCGCCCTCCGCCGGCTCGACCGCGAGGTCGAGATCACCGTCGTCGAGACCCGTCTCGTCGGCGGCGAGTGCACGTTCTACGCATGCATCCCGACGAAGACGATGCTCCGGTCGGTCGAGCTCTCGGGAGCGCTCGATCACGCGCCGAGCTTCCGGCCGCAGCGGCCGGACGAGAAGGGCGTCTGGGAATGGCGCGACTGGGTGACGAGCGACTGGGACGACGCCGCCGGCGTCCAGTTCCTCGAGGAGAATCGCGCCGCGCTCGTCCGCGGCTACGGCCGCGTCGTGCGCCCGGGTGTCGTCGAGGTCGAGGACGGGCCCGAGCTCGAGTACGACCGGCTCGTGATCGCGACCGGAACCGGGCCGGCGATCCCGCCCGTCGACGGCCTCGACAGCGTCGACTACTGGACGAACGAGGACGCAGCGCGCACACACGTCATCCCGAAGAGCCTCGCGATCATGGGAGGCGGCCCGGTCGGCTCCGAGTTCGCGCAGTTCTTCGCCCGCATGGGCTCGCAGGTGACGATCGTCGAGCACGGCCCGCGCCTGCTCGGACGCGTGCACGAGGAGGCGGGCGCGCTCATCGCCGACGTCTTCCGCGCCGACGGCATCGACGTGCGGGTCGGCACCGATGTCGTGCGGGTCGAGCCGGGCGTGCGCTTGACGCTGTCGGACGGCTCCACCGTCGACGCGGACACACTCCTCGTCGCGACCGGCCGCAAGCCGCACGTGCAGGGGCTCGGATTCGAGGACATCGGGCTCACGACCGGCCCGCGCGGGATCGAGGTCGACCTGCGCATGCGCGCCGGCGACAACGTCTGGGCGATCGGCGACATCACGGGACGCGCGCTCTTCACCCACGTCGGCAAGTACCAGGCGCGCGTCGCGGCCGCCGACATGGCGGGGAAGAAGGTGGAGGCGAACTACAACGCCATCCCGGCCGGCATCTTCACCGACCCCGAGGTGGCCATGGTCGGCCGCACCGACGGCGACGACCTCGTGTCCGCTCGCTGGGAGCTGACCGCGTCGTCGCGCATGGCGACCTACGAGAAGCCGAAGCGCGAGGGCTTCCTCCGCGTGTTCGCGGACCCGAAGAAGCGCGTCCTTGTCGGAGCCGTCGCGGTCGGGCCGCAGACGGCGGAGTGGATGGGCCAGCTGACGCTCGCCGTCCGCGCGGAGATCCCGATCGACGTCCTGCTCGACACGATCCAGCCGTTCCCGAGCTTCTCCGAGGGCATCTTCTGGTGCCTGCGCGACCTCGTCGACCTCCTGCCGTAAAATCCCGGTCGTGCTCGGCGAGGTCCTGACCGCGATCCTGACGCCGTTCCACCAGGACGGCTCGGTCGACGTGGACGCGTTCCGTCGCCTCGCGAACCATCTCGTCGACAACGGCTCCGACGGGCTCGTCGTCGCCGGAACGACAGGGGAGTCGCCGACGCTCACCGACGCAGAGAAGCTCGAGCTGTTCGCGGCCGCCGTCGATGCTGTCGGCGATCGCGCGACCGTCGTCGCCAATACCGGCACATACGACACCGCGCACTCGGCCGATGTGACAGGCGAGGCGCACGAGCTCGGCGTCGACGGGATCCTCGTCATCACGCCGTACTACAACAAGCCGCCGCAGCGCGCGATCGTCCGCCACTTCCAGGAGATCGCATGCATGACGGACAAGCCGGTGATCGCGTACAACATCCCGAGCCGGGTCGTCGTCAACATCGAGCCGGCCACGATCGACGAGCTCGCGCAGATCGAGAACCTCGCCGGCGTCAAGCAGGCGCACGACGATCTCGATCAGGCGCGCCACATCGTCGACATTGGCCTGACGCTCTACGCCGGCGACGACAATCTCGTCCTCCCGTTCCTCGAGCTCGGCGGCGAAGGCGGCATCTGCGTGCACACGCACGTCTGGGGCCCGCAGACGAAGGAGATGGTGCGCCGCTTCAAGACCGGCGACGCCGCCGGGGCGAAGGCGCTGAACGACGAGATGGCACCCGCGTACGAGCTGCTGAAGATCCAGACGAACCCGATCCCGATCAAGGCTGCGATGAACCTGCTCGGCCACGAGGTCGGAGGCTTCCGTCTGCCGATGGTCGACCCGACGGATGCCGAGCTCGCCCAGGTCCGCTCGTGCCTCGAGCGCGCCGGGATGCTCGAGCCGGCCGTCAGCCAGCGCTGACGCTGCGGCCTCGAGCAGCCCGCATACACTGCCCCCGTGGGAATCTGCCGGATCATCCCCCTCGGCGGCCTCGGCGAGGTGGGGAAGAACATGACCGTCTACGAGGCCGACGGCTCGATCGTCGTCGTCGACGCCGGGCTCGCCTTCCCGCGGGACGAGCACCTCGGCGTCGACCTCGTGCTGCCGGATTTCTCGTACCTCATCGAGCGTTCGGAGATGATCCGCGGCGTCGTCCTCACGCACGGCCACGAGGACCACGTCGGCTCGCTGCCGTACCTCATGCGCGAGGTGCACGTGCCGGTCGTCGTCGCGACACGGCTCACGCTCGGCCTGATCAAGTCGAAGCTCGACGAGCACGGGCTCGCGCGCGAGGCCGAGCTGCGCGAGGTCGCGCCCGGCGACGCTCCGTTCGAGCTCGGCCCGTTCCGGATCGAGTTCGTCCGGATGGCGCACTCGATTCCCGACGCGGCCGCCGTCGTCCTCGAGACGCCGGGCGGCCGGATCGTGCACACCGGCGACTACAAGCTCGACCACACGCCCGTCGACGGGCAGCGCACCGACGTCGGCAAGCTCGCCGAGATCGGCAACCGCGGCGTCGACCTGCTCCTCGGCGACTCGACGAATGCCGAGCGCGCCGGCGTGACGCAGTCGGAGCGCGTCGTGGGGGAGGCGTTCCGGCAGATCTTCCCGAGCCGGACCGGCAAGATCCTCGTCTCGTCGTTCGCGTCCAACGTCCACCGCATGCAGCAGGCCGCGGACGTCGGCATCGACTGCGGCCGCAAGGTCGCGTTCGTCGGCCGGTCGATGCGCAAGAACGCGAACATCGCGCGCAACCTCGGCTACATGAACGTCCCCGACGAGGCGATCCTCCGCCCGCACGAACTGGCCGAGCTGCCGCCGCACCAACAGCTCATCCTCTGCACCGGCAGCCAGGGCGAGCCGATGTCGGCGATGACGCGCATCGCCTACAACGACCACCCCGCGGTCTCGGTCGAGTCGGGCGACACCGTGATCATCTCGGCGAAGCCGATCCCCGGCAACGAGCTGCGCGTGCACGACGCGATCAACCGGCTCGCGCGCTCGGGCGCCGAGGTGCTGCATGAGGACAATGCGCCCGTCCACGTCTCCGGCCATGGCCGCGCGGAGGAGCTGCGCACGATCATCGGCCTCCTGCGCCCGCGCGCCGTCATGCCGGTGCACGGGGAGTTCCGCATGCTGGCTGCCCACGCGCAGCTCGCGCGCGAGGGCGGCATTCCCGACGATCGCATCGTCATGGCCGAGAACGGGACCGTCGTCGAGCTGACGGACGGCGTTCCGCGCATCGTCGACCACGTTGCGGCCGGGATGACGTTCGTCGACGGCCTCGGCGTCGGCGACGTGCACGACGTCGCGCTGCGCGATCGGCGCCGTCTCTCCGAGGACGGCATCGTCATCGTCGTGGCCACGCTGGCCGCCTCGAACGGCAGCGGCGCGCTGACAGCTCCGCCGGAGCTGATCGCACGCGGATTCGGCGACGGCGCGGAGCAGCTGCTCGACGAGCTGCGCAGCGAGGCCGCGCGCGTGCTCGAGGAACTGCTGCGCGACGACGTCACC
>DASXLN010000080.1:0-2689 GCA_036496165.1 Gaiellaceae bacterium
CGACCTCGCGCTCGACCCGCTCGAGGGCCGCGGCGTCGTCGCGCGCGGTGGGAACGGCGCGATGTCGATGATCGCGGTCACCGATCCCGGCCAGCTCATGTCGCTCCCGGACATGTACATGCGGAAGATGGCGGTCGGCCCGCGCGCGCGCGGCGCGATCGACCTCCTGCGTCCGGTCGGCGAGAACATCGAGGCGATCGCGGAGGCGTTCGGCCGGCGCGTGAACGACGTGACGACGATCATCCTCGACCGTCCGCGCCATCACGATCTCATCGAGGAGATCCGCGCCGCCGGCGCGCGCATCAAGCTCATCCAGGACGGCGACGTCACCGCGGCGATCTCGGCGGCGATCCGCGGGACGAACGACCACCTCGCGGTCGGCATCGGCGGCACGCGCCAGGCCGTGCTGTCGGCGGCGGCGCTCCGCTGCCTCGGCGGCGAGCTTCAGGCGCAGTTCTGGCCGACGACCCGCGGCGAGATCGACGAGCTGCGCGAGCGCGGGATCGAGGACTACTCGCGCGTCTACCACACGGAGGAGCTCGCGCCGGGTGACGTCATCGTCGCGGCGACCGGCGTCTCGAACGGCGACCTGCTCCGCGGCGTGCGCTTTCTCGCCGACAGCGCGCGGACGCACTCGCTCCTCATGTGCACGCGCTGCAACTGGGTCCGATTCGTCGACGGCATCCACTTCTTCGCGCGCGAACGGCGCGAGGACGTGCGCCTGATGGGCTGGTGATCCCTACACTGGGTCCATGCCGACGAAGGAAGAAGTCTTCGAAGTCCTGCGCCAGGTCGAGGATCCCGAGCTCGGGATGGACGTCGTCGACCTCGGTCTCGTCTACGACGTCGAGGTGGAGGGTCCGAAGGTCAAGGTGCTCTACAGCCTCACCTCGATGGGCTGCCCGGCCGGGCCGCTCATCGCGGGCGACATGGAGCGCGCGGCCCGCGAGGTCGAAGGGGTGGAGGACGTCGAGCTCGAGCTGACGTTCGACCCGCCGTGGACGCCGGACAAGATGTCCGACGACGCGAAGTTCATCCTCGGCTTCGGCTAGCCGGCCGATGAGTTCTCGCTCGTCGTGCCGTCGATAGGACGACCTTCGAGCGAAAGGACGGCGATGGAGAAGATCACGACCTGGCTGTGGTTCGACACCCAGGCCGAGGAGGCCGCGGAGTTCTACACGTCCGTGTTCCCCGACGCGCGCATCACCGACGTCACGCGCTACGGCGAGGCGGGCCCGCGCGAGGCCGGCATGGCGATGACGGTCAGCTGGGAGCTGTTCGGCCGCGAGTTCGTCGGGCTGAACGGCGGGCCGGACCACTCGATCGAAGGGCCGGGGATCTCGTTCATGGTGCAGTGCGACTCGCAGGACGAGGTCGACCGATACTGGGACGCGCTCGCGGCCGGCGGCGAGGAGATCGCGTGCGGCTGGGTTCGCGATCGCTACGGCGTGTCGTGGCAGATCGTCCCGACGCGCCTGCATGAGCTGTTGAGCGATCCCGATCGCGAGAAGGCGCAGCGCGTCATGGCCGCGATGCTGCAGATGAAGAAGATCGAGGTCGCCGAGCTCGAGCGCGCGGCCGCGTAACTCACGCGGACGGATGCAGGAACGGCACGTCGCCGTTCCAGCCCGCGCGCAGCACCTCGACGAGCGACGGCGGCGTCAGGATCGTCACGCGGCCCGATGGCCGCGCGACGCGATCCGTGTAGCCGCCGGGCGTCCAGCGCCGGAGCTCGTCGCCCCGCACGAGCCACGCCTCCCCGTCCCGCAGGACGAACGCGCCGTCCGGAAGCAGCTCCAGCAATCCGTCGTGCCGCGGCCCGAGGCGCTCGTCGTGCAGACGCGCGTCGATCGCGTCCGCCTTCGCTCCCCAGATCTCGGTGAAGCGCACGTAGTCCGCTCGCCTGCACTCGGCGCAGGGGCGGTGGCCGGCCGCGAACGCCGTCGCCTCGTCCAGGAAGAACAGCCCCGTGTACCGGCCCGGCGGCATCGCGCCGTGGTAGCGGCCGCGAAACTCCAGCCGGCACGCGATCCAGCGCTTCAGTGCCCACTGCCGGCGGATGCGCCGTTCGTCGTCGTGCAGGCGACCCCGGTTTCCGAACACGAGCCCGCGCTCGGGCGTCGAGATCAGCTCGCCGAGCGGCGTGACGCGGTTCTGCAGCGTCACTCGATCGAGAGGACGATCTTCCCGAGCTGCTCGCCGGCCTCGAGCCGCGCGTGCGCAGCGCGGATCTCGCTCAGCGGCACCACCTCGTCGACGACCGGCCGCGCGCGCCCGCTTGCGATCAGGTCGTAGGCGCCTTCGAAGTCGGCCTTCGTCCCCATCGTCGAGCCGAGGATCGTCAGCTGCTTCCACCAGATGCGGTGGAGCGCAGCCGGGGGGTTCGGCCCGGTCGTCGCTCCGCACACGGCGATGCGCCCGTCGCGTGCGGCGACGTCGAGCGACGTACGCCACGTTGCGTCGCCGACGTGGTCGACGACCACGTCGGCGCCGTGGCCGCCGGTGATCTCGCGCACAGCGGACTTCACATCGCCGGTCGCGTGATTCACGACCGCGTCCGCACCGAGCTCGGTCGCACGTGCGAGTTTCGCATCACTCGACGACGTGACGATCGTCCGCGCGCCGAGCGCGCGGGCGATCGCGAGGCCGGCCGTCGAGACGCCGCTGCCGATACCCCAAAGGAGGACCC
>DASXLN010000081.1:0-3874 GCA_036496165.1 Gaiellaceae bacterium
TCGTCGCCGATCTCGATCGGCTTCACGGTGTGGCCGGCGCGTTCGAGGACCGGCTTGAGCGTCGCCCCGACCTTGCCCTCCGCGCCGAACAGCGCGAGCCTCATGCGGCCTTTCGCACGGCGCCGTTGCCGATCGCGTCGCGGAAGCGGTACTCGTCCGGCCCGACGCATGCGGCCGAGAGCCGGTCGGGCCCGAGCAGCATCCCGGCGAGCTCCGCGACCGCATCCGGCTCGACACTGTCGATCTCCGCGGTGATCCGCTCGAAGCTCAGGAGCTCGGTATCGGTGATGAGCGACTTGCCGAGCCGGCTCATCCGGCTCGACGTCGACTCCATCGACAGCGCGATGCGCCCCTTGATGCTCTCCTTCGCCCGCTCGAGCTCGCCGTTCTTGAAGCGGCCGGCGGCGACGTCGGCGATCTGCTCCGAGCAGATCTCGACGCACGTCGCGAGGTTCTCCTCGCGCGTGCCGACGTAGATCCCGATCAGTCCTGTGTCGGTGTATTGCGCGGCGAACGAGTAGACCGAGTACGCCATCCCGCGCTTCTCGCGGATCTCCTGGAACAGGCGCGACGACGCCGACCCGCCGAGGATGGAGTCGAGGAGCGTCGCCGCGAAGCGGCGGCGGTCGGAGCGCGAGATGCCCGGTGCGCCGAGGCAGAGGTGGTACTGCTCCGTGTCCTTGCGCTCGAAGCGGATGCCGGGCGGCGGCGCCTGCGTCAGCGGGCGCCGCACCTTCGGCGTGCCGCGCGCGGGGTCGTGGCTCTTGCGCTCGAAGCGCTCGAGGAGGGAGACGAAGCGATCGTGCTGAATGTTCCCCGCGGCCGCGACGACGACGTTTCCCCCGGTGTACATCGCACGGTGATACGCGGCGATCGCGCGCCGGCTGACGGTCGAGATCACCTCGGCGGTGCCGATCACCGGCCGGCCGAGCGCGTGCGCGCCGAAGACCGCCTCAGAGAAGAGGTCGTGCACGAGCTCCTGCGGCGTGTCCTCGTACATCGCGATCTCCTCGAGCACGACCTCGCGCTCCTGGTCGAGCTCGGCGAACGCCGGCGCGAAGACCATGTCGGTCATCACCTCGAGCGCCTCGTCCACGTGCCGGTCGGGCACGCGCGAGTAGACCATCGTGTGCTCACGCGAGGTGGCCGCGTTCAGCTCGGCGCCCATCGCGTCGAACGTCTCCGCGATCTGCTGCGCGTCGTACGAGCGCGACCCCTTGAAGAGGAGATGCTCGATGAAGTGCGAGACGCCCGCGCGGTCGTCGCGCTCGTCGCGCGAGCCGGCGCCGATCCAGAAGCCGATGGCCACCGACCGGACGCTCGGGACGCGCTCCGAGATCACGCGTTCCCCCGAGTCGAGCTCCGACAGGACGTACTTCTGCACGTCCCGATCGTAGATGCCCCGGAGGGACCCGACCGGGTACCTGGTACCGGTCTGTCCGGTCTAGACGAACTGGATGCCGGTGCCGGAGCGCTTCGCGTGGTACAGCGCCTCGTCCGCCAGCCGGAAGAGGGTCTGTGCGTCGACTGCGTCACCGGGGCAGGCGGCCACGCCGAAGCTCGCGTGCATCTCGTCCAGGCGGTCGCGGATCCGCCCGATCACCTCACGTGCGTCGTCGTCGCTCGCCTCCGCGAGGAGCAGCGCGAACTCGTCGCCGCCGATGCGGAAGGCGACGTCGCTCTTGCGCAGCGCCTTCTCGATCGTGCGCGCGAACATCTGCAGCGCCTCGTCGCCGGCCTGATGGCCGAGCCGGTCGTTCACGGCCTTGAAGCCGTCGAGGTCGCCGATCACGAGGCTGAAGCTGCGCTCGTAGCGGATCGCGCGCGCGACCTCGCCCTCGAGCCGCTCGACGAACGCACGCCGGTTGAGAAGACGCGTGAGCGGGTCGTGGTCGGCGAGGAAGCTGAGCTCGCGCACGCGCTCGGCCGACACGATCGCCGCCGTCGCCTGGTTCGCGAAGATGCGGAGCGCCTGGAGCTTCTCGTTCGACGGCACGAGCCGGTCCTCGGGCTCATCGGCAGAGAGCACGCCGATGACGCCGCCACCCGCGTCGTGCAACGGGACGAGCAGCCAGTGGCGATTCCACCCGTGCGGGCCGCGCCCGTTCATCTTCGACACGTACGGCAGCTTGTCGCGCGAGATGCGCCGCTCGGCCTCGGCATTCGGAAGCAGGAAGCATCCTTCGATCTCGAACGCCGGATCGAAGAGCGGGTCGAGGTCGGAGAGGCGCACGGTCGGCAGCAACAGCTCCTCTCGGCCCCAGCCGACCGCGGCGCCGAGACTGAGACGGCCGTCCGCCGGATCGGTGAGCACCACGAGGACGTTCTGGAAGCCGAGCGCGTCGCGCACGCTCCCGCACACGCGTTGCATGATCGCGTCGGCGCTCGGATGCGCCGTCAGGCCGGTCGACACCCGCAGCAGCTGCTCGAGCGCAAGCCGGTGGCGCGCCGCTTCCGCCGCCTCCTGCGCCGACTGCAGCGCGATCGCAGCGTGGTCGACGACGGCGACGAGGACGTCGAGGTCGTCGTCGGTCGGACGGAGCTGCGTCGCGGGCTCGTCGACCGAGACGATCCCGAGCAGATGCCCGTCTTGGTGGCGCAGCGGCACGAACAGCGCGTCGAGCGGGTGCCACGCATCCGCGCCGGTGCCGGCCTTGCCGTCGGGGAGGTAGAAGTCGTCCTCGATCGTCCCCCAGTCGAACTGGCCCGCCTGCACGACGAACGCGCCGCGGCGATGGAAGCGGTCGGCGAGCAGCGGCTCCCACTGGTCGATGCGGCGCACCACGCCCTGGAGCGTCGCGCGCGCATCGGGATTGCCATAGACAGTCGTCGTCTCGAAGTCGTCCCACGCCGGCCGGTACAGGTTGATGGCGACGGTGCCGTAGCCGAGCGACTCGGAGATGATGCGCGCGATCGCCGTGAGCAGCTCGGGGACGTCGTCCGCCGTGCGGACGAGCTGAGTGACCTCGACGAGGCCGCGGAGCGGTGAGACCGGGGGTAGCGATTGCGACACGGGCGACGCCTCCTTCTCTCCGGTCATCGGCACGAAAAGGGTACGACGATTACCCCCAAAGAGTGAGGGCGGCCCCGAAAGGCCGCCCTCTTACCGACTTTTTACCTAGCCGCGGTCGCGACCGCGTCCGCCGCCGCCGCCGCCACGTCCGCCACGACGATCGTCGCGGCGCGGGCGCTCCTCCTCCGGGGGCCGCGGCGGCGCGTCCTTCGCCCGCTCGATCAGCTCCTCCGGTTGGACGAGGTTGCCGTTCTCGTGCTTCGCGATCAGCTTCAGCCCGATCCGGCCACGCGCCTTGTCCACCTCCTGGACGATGACGTCGAGCACGTCGCCGCGCTCCATCACGTCCTCGATGTGGCCGACGCGGCCCGGGCCGACGTTGGAGACGTGCAGCAGGCCGTCCGTCCCCTTCTTCAGCTCGACGAACGCGCCGAACTGCGTCGTCTTGACGACCTTGCCGGTGTAGGTGTCCCCCACCTCCGGCTCCTTCGTCAGGGCCTTGATCGCGGCGATCGCGCTTTCGGCCTTCTCGCCGTCGGTCGCGTAGATGAGGATCGTGCCGTCTTCCTCGATGTCGATCTGCACCTCGTAGTCGGCCTCGAGGCCGCGGATGGTCTCGCCGCCCTTGCCGATGACCATGCCGATCTTCTCCTGGTCGATCTTGACCGAGGTGATCCGCGGTGCGTTCTGCGACAGCTCGGAGCGCGACTCCGGGATGACCTCGAGCATCTTGTCGAGGATGAAGTCGCGGGCACGCTTCGCCTGCTCGAGCGCGTCTCGCATGATCTGCTGCGTGACGCCGGTGATCTTGATGTCCATCTGCAGCGCGGTGATGCCGTCACGCGACCCGGCGACCTTGAA
>DASXLN010000082.1:0-3211 GCA_036496165.1 Gaiellaceae bacterium
GGGCGAGTTCTTCACGATGCTCGGGCCGTCGGGATCCGGGAAGACGACGACGCTCCGCGTCATCGCCGGGTTTGAGCGGCCGGACGAAGGCCACGTTGAGCTGGGAGGCGCGGATGTGACTCGCATCCCGCCGTCCGAGCGCGACGTCAACACGGTCTTCCAGGACTACGCGCTCTTCCCGCACATGACCGTCCTCGAGAACGTCGAGTACGGCCTGCGCGTTCGCGGGGTCGGCAAGCGCGAGCGCCGGCACAAGGCGAACGAGGTGCTCGAGCGCGTGCGCCTCCCCCACGTCGGCGCGCGCCGTCCGGCTGCGCTCTCCGGCGGCCAGCGGCAGCGCGTCGCGCTCGCGCGGGCGATCGTCAACTCTCCGTCCGTGCTCCTGCTCGACGAGCCGCTCGGCGCGCTCGACCTGAAGCTGCGGCAGGAGATGCAGGTGTTCCTCAAGGAGCTCCAGCGAGAGCTCGGCATCACGTTCATCTACGTCACGCACGACCAGGAGGAGGCGCTCACGATGAGCGACCGCCTCGCCGTCTTCAACAACGGCCGTATCGAGCAGATCGGGACCCCGGCGGACGTCTACGAGCACCCGGAGACGGAGTTCGTCGCCGATTTCGTGGGCGTCTCCAACGTGCTCGAGCGCGGCGGCAGGCGCTTCACCATCCGTCCCGAGAAGATCGCGATGAACGCGGACGACGGCGAGGGCGAGCCCGGCGTCGTCCGCGACGTCGTCTACGTCGGGATGGTCACGCGGTACACGGTCGACCTCGACGGCGGCGGTTCGCTCGTCGTCGTGCAGCAGAACCTCGAGACGTCGTCGCAACAGGCGCTCGAGGCGCGGGGCCGGCGAGTTCGCCTGTCATGGCGGCAGGAGCACACATACGAGATCGGCAAGGAGGGCAAGTGATTCGGATCAGGAGGGTTCACGTACTCGCTGCGGCCATGGCGGCGGCGCTGTGCGTTCCCGCTGCGGGCGTCAGCGCGCACAGCGGTCTGCCGACGTCGATCGGCAAGGGTGAGGGGCAGCTGAACCTCATCGCCTGGGAGGGCTACACGCAGCCGCAATGGGTCAAGCCGTTCGAGAAAGCGACCGGCTGCAAGGTCATCCCAAAGTACGCAGGCTCATCCGACGAGATGGTGACGCTCATGCGCCAGGGCGGAGGGTCGCAATACGACGGCGTCTCGGCGTCGGGCGATGCGAGCCTCCGGCTCATCTACGGCAAGGACGTCCAGCCGGTGAATCCCAAGCTCATCCCGGACTGGAAGAACTTCGTGCCGCAGCTCAAGTCGCCGCCGCACAACACGCTCGGCGGCGTCCACTACGGCATCTCGCTGCAGTGGGGCCCGAACACGCTGCTCTACAACACGAAGCTCGTGAAGCCGGCTCCGTCGAGCTGGTCGGTCATCTACTCGTCGAAGTACAAGGGCAAGGTCACGGTCCCGGACAACCCGATCCAGATCGCCGACGCCGCCCTGTACCTGTCGAAGGCGCAGCCGTCGCTGAAGATCACGGACCCGTACGAGCTCAACCCGACGCAGTTCAACGCGGCGATCAACCTCTTGAAGCAGCAGAAGCCGCTCATCAAGAAGTACTGGGCGCTCGCGTCCGACGAGATCGACCTCTTCAAGAACGGTGGCGCCGTCGTCGGCGCTTCGTGGCCGTATCAGACGAACACGCTCGCCGCGGCGAAGGTGCCGGTGAAGGACGAGATCCCGAAGGAGGGCGCGACCGGCTGGGCCGACACGTGGATGATGTCGGCACACGCGAAGCACCCGAACTGCATGTACAAGTGGATGGCGTGGGTCTCGACGCCGAAGGTGCAGGCGCAGCAGGCGATCTACTTCGGTGAGACCCCTGCGAACACGAAGGCGTGCTCGATCATGAACACGCTGTCCCCGGGCTCCGCCGCGCAGTACCACTGCGGCGCGTCCGCCTCGTACTTCAACTCCATCAAGTTCTGGAAGACGCCCGTCGCAGCATGCGGCAACGGCCAGAACAACTGCATGGACTACACGAAGTGGCAGCAAGCCTGGACACAGCTGAAGGGCTGAGTCACAGACCGCCGGGCCGCCCCGCACGGGCGGCCCGGCTCCGTCTCTCCGGCCTGTTCTGGCGGCACCCGTGGGCGAAGGCGCTGTTGCTCCTCGCTCCGCCGCTGCTTGCCTTCCTGCTCGTCTACGTCGCATCGCTCGTCGCGCTCTTCGTCTCCTCCTTCTGGACGGTCGACCCGTTCACGTCGCAGCTGAAGCACATCTGGAACATCGACAACTACCGGACGCTGTGGCAGACGGGCGCGTACCACTCGATCGCGATCCGGACGATCTCGATCGCGGCCGCCGTGACGCTGACCGATGCGATTCTCGCGTTCCCGCTCGGCTACTTCATGGCGCGCATCGCCGGCGGCAAGTCGCGCGCGTTCATCTTCGTCGCCGTGCTGCTCCCGCTCTGGTCGAGCTATCTCGTGCGCGTGTACATCTGGCGGCTCATCCTCGACGACAAGGGCGTGCTCAACTGGACGCTCGGGAAGGTCGGGCTGCCGTCGGCGAACATCGGCTACTCGAACTGGGCCGTCTGGCTCATCTTCACGTACGTCTGGCTGCCGTTCATGGTCCTTCCCGTCTACGGCGCACTCGAGCGGATCCCGGACTCCTATCTCGAGGCGTCGCGTGACCTCGGCGCGGGCGCACTGACGACGTTCCGGCGTGTCGTCCTCCCGCTTGCGCTCCCCGGCGTCATCGCCGGGTCGATCTTCACGTTCTCGCTCACGCTCGGCGACTACGTCACGCCGCTCCTCGCCGGCGGCGCGTCGTCGCAGTTCATCGGGAACGTCGTCTACGACAACATCAACTCGCAGTTGACCCCGTTCGCTGCGGCGTTCGCAGCGGTCCCGCTCCTCGTCATGGGCGTCTACCTCCTCATTGCCCGCAGGCTCGGGGCGTTCGACGCGATCTGATGGAACAGCGGAGCACACGCATCGCACTCGGCATCTGGACGACACTCGTCGTCCTCTTCCTCTGGATCCCGCTCGCACTGATCGCCGTGTACGCGTTCAACAAGTCGAACGTCGAAAGCTGGCCGATCCCGGCGTTCACGACGCACTGGTTCCGGACGGCGTGGACCTCCGAGGTGAAGACCTCGCTGTGGCTGTCCGTGCGGGTGGGGCTGATCGCGACTGCCATCGCGCTCGTCCTCGGCTCGGCCGCCGCCTTC
>DASXLN010000083.1:0-10491 GCA_036496165.1 Gaiellaceae bacterium
CGAGCGCATCGGGTGTCGCGACCGTGCGGCCGCTGACGGCGGTGATGAAGTCGCCGGCGCCGATGCCGGCCTTGGCCACCGGGCCGCCGGAGACGACGCCGCCGACGAGGATGCCGTTCCCGCCGTGTTGGACCTGCACGCCGAGGAACGCGGTCCCGCCGACGTGCACGGTCGCCGACCCGTGTCGGGCGACGACCTGCTTCGCGATCGTGACGGCGCGATCGATCGGGATGGCGTAGCCGTCGGTGGCATCCTGGAAGCGGAAGCCGGCATACGCGGCGGTGTCGATGCCGATCACGCGTCCGGAGGCGTCGAGCAGCGGGCCGCCGGAGTCGCCCGGCTGCAGCTGCGCGTCGGTCTCGACGAGACCTGCGAGCCGCTCGGATCCACCCTGGTCGTCGGAGACGGTGATCGCGCGCGCGAGCCCGGTGATCTTCCCGGTCGCCACGGTGAGCGAGCCGCTGCCGCCTGCATTGCCGACCGCCGTCACCGACTGGCCGATCTTGAGGCCGGCCGAGTCGCCGACGTGTGCGGTCGCGAGCCCGGATGCGTGCTGGAGCTGGAGCACCGCGACGTCGTCGCTGACGTCGTAGCCGACGATGCGCGCCGTGTACGACTTCCGCGTCGCCGGGACGACGACGGAGATCTTCGATGCGCCACGGATGACGTGGTTGTTCGTCAGCACCTCGCCGGAGGCGGTCAGGACGATCCCCGTGCCGGCGGCCTCGCCGCGCTGGAACGCGAGGTTCGTGTTCACGATCACGACGCCGGTCTGCGCGGTGGCGCGCGAGGTGTGCGCAAGGGCGGCGTGGGCGCCCACGGCGACCGCGGCCGCAGCGACGAGGAGGGTGAGTGCGCGTTTCATCTCTCTCGGTATACCCACGCGGGCTGAGAGAGCACTAAGAACGAACGAGTCACGGAGCGGCGCAGGAGTCGAACCTACCCAGCGACGGGTTACGCCGCCTCACCGGTTTTGAAGACCGGCTGGGCCACCGGGCCCGGCCGCTCCGCCGCGAAACCTAGCCTTCGAGGTAGCCCGTGTCCCAGCCCGACGGCGGGCCGCCGCTGATCGAGAGCACGACCGTGCCCGGCTCGCGCGCGACGGCGACGCGTTCCGTCGACGGGTCCTCGATCCAGACGAGCGTGCCGGCCGGCGCGGGAACCTCGTCGTCGCCGACGGTGAAGACGCAGTCGCCGCTCAGCACCATGTAGAGCTCCGAGTGTCCGCTGTCGGCCTCGTGGTGGCGCTTGATCACCTCGTCGCCGGGGGCGCCGCGCCACGCGTTGATCCCGAACGTGCCGATCCCGAAGTGATGGCGGATCGGCGCCCAGTAGGGCCACTGCTCCGCCGCGATCTCGTCGAGGTGGGTGCACTGCCAGCCTGCCATGGCGCGATCCTCTCTCACTCGAAGCGCGCGAGCAACTCCGCGGGTGGAAGGTCCGCGAGCGAGTCGAGGACGAGGTCGGCCTCCTCGAGGCCGAGATCGCGCGTCACGTCGTTCGGGATGGCAACGCAGAAGATGCCGGCTGCCCGCGCGGCGCGGACGCCGTTCGGCGAGTCCTCGAAGGCGATCGCCTCGCCCGGCGTGACGCCGACCAGCTCGCAGGCCTCGAGGTAGAGGTCCGGACGTGGCTTCGCACGTTCGGCGTCGCCGTTCGCGGCGACGATCGCGTCCCAGCCGAGGGTGCGCTCCAGCCGCGACAGGTGCATGTCGATCCAGCGGTTCGACGAGCTGGAAACGATCGCGCGCTTGAGGCCGCGGCGCTCGGCCTCCTCGACGTACTCGAGGATCCCCGGCCGGAACTCCTCCGTCTCGAGCAGCGACAGCTCGTGCGTGCGGCGCCGCTCGTTGAGCGCGTCCGCATCGATGGGCGCGCCGACGAGCTCTTCGAGATGCCGCATCGGCTCCCACGGCGCGCCGATCGTGCCGACCAGCGTCGCCCACTTGTCCTCCGGCAGCTCGAAGCCGTGCTCGCCGTACAGCCACGCCCAGCCGGCGCGCGACGCCGTCTCGGTGTCGATGATGAGACCGTCGAAGTCGAACAGGAAAGCGCGGATTGCCACGGCGATGCAGAGTACGCGCGTGGCGATCCTCGGCGTCGACGTGGGCGGCACGTTCACCGACGCGGTGCTTCTCGACGGCGGTCGCGTGACCACCGCGAAGGTGCCGACCGCCGTGCGGCAGGAGGAGTCGGTCGTCGCGGCGGCGCGCGCCGTCGGCGCCCGCGACGTCGAGCGCTTCGCGCACGGGACGACGACGGCCACGAACGCGCTGCTCGAGCGTCGCGGTGCACGCATCGCGTACGTCGGCAACGCGGGCTTCGAGCATCTGCTGCACCTGCGCCGGCAGACGCGCGCGCACCTGTACCGGCTGTGCGCTCAGCATCCGGAGCCGCTCGTCCCGCTCGAGCGCTGCCACAGCGTGCGCGGCCGTCTTGGTCCCGGCGGCGAGCTCGAGCCGCTCGGGGAGATCCCGGACGTCGGCGACGTCGACGCGGTCGCGGTGTGCCTTCTCTTCGCGTTCCGCGACTCGTCCCACGAGCGCGCGGTCGCGGACGAGCTGCGTAGGCGCCATCCCGGCGTGCACGTCGTCGCATCGCACGAGCTCGCGCCCGAGTTCCGTGAGTACGAGCGTGCATCGACGACGGCGGCCGACGCGTATCTCGTGCCGGTGACCGCGCGCTACCTCGGCGCACTCGCGAACGCTGCACGAACGGCGGAGCTGCCCGAGCCGCTCGTCATGCTCTCCTCCGGCGGCGTCGCATCGATCTCGGACGCGGCAGCGCACCCCGCGACGATCCTCGTCTCCGGGCCGGCGGCGGGTGTCGTCGGGGCCGGTCTCGTCGCACGCCGCGCGGGGTTCGGCGACGCGATCGCGTTCGACATGGGCGGAACGTCCACCGACGTCTGCCTCCTTCCCGGCGGACGGGCCGCTCGAGTCGCCGAGCGCGACGTCGGCGGACTGCCGATCCGGCTCCCTTCGGTGGACCTGCACACGGTCGGCGCGGGTGGCGGCTCGCTCGTGCGGGTCGACGACGGCGGCGCGATCCGCGTCGGCCCCGAGAGCGCAGGCGCGCATCCCGGGCCGGCCTGTTACGGCGCCGGCGGCGGGCCGACCGTCACCGACGCGAACCTCCTGCTCGGCCGCCTGCCCGCGGAGCTGCCCGGCGGGCTCGTGCTCGATCGCGACGCAGCAGCCGCGGCGCTCGGCGGCATCGACCCGGCCGCGGTGATCGAGATCGTGAACGCGGAGATGCTGAGCGCGCTCCGCGTCGTCTCGGTCGAGCGCGGGCACGACCCGCGCGACTTCGCGCTGGTCGCGTTCGGCGGGGCAGGGCCGCTCCATGCATGCGCGCTCGCAGAGGAGCTCGGGATCGAGCACGTGCTCGTGCCAGAGGCGGCAGGCGTGCTGTCGGCGCTCGGCCTCGTCGCGAGCGACGAGCGCCGCGACCGCGTCGTCTCGCACGTGCGGCCGCTCGACGACGTGCGCGACCTCCCGAGCGACGGCGAGGTGGACCTCCGCTACCGCGGCCAGTCGTTCGAGCTGACCGTGCCGCTGCAGCACGAGCTCGCGTCGGCGTTCCATCGCGCGCACGAGGAGCGATACGGGTATGCGGACGCGGGACGCGAGATCGAGCTCGTCGCCGTGCGCACCGCCGACGTCGTGCCCGGCCCGGAGATCTCGTTGCGCGGAAGCGACCGGCGCGAGGTGCAAGGCCCGGAGCTCGTCGAGCTTCCGGGCGCGACGTGTTGGGTGCCCGACGGCTGGAGCGGGGAGACGAACGACGACGGGACCCTGGTGCTTTCGCGATGAACGTCGAGCTCCAGGTCATCGGCAGCTCGCTCCGCGCGATCGCGGAGGAGATGGGCGCCGTCCTCATCCGCTCGGCGTTCTCGGCGAACATCAAGGAGCGGCGCGACTGCTCGACCGCGCTCTTCGACGAGCGCGGGCGCATGGTGGTGCAGGCCGAGCACATCCCCGTCCACCTCGGCGCGATGCCGGACGCCGTCGCCGCGGTCATGGATCTCCCCGGCGACTTCTGGATCCTCAACGACCCGTACACCGGCGGGACGCATCTCCCCGACGTGACGCTCATCTCGCGCACGGCGCTCGGGTACGCGGTCTCGCGCGCGCATCACGCCGACGTCGGCGGGATGGAGCCGGCGAGCTTGCCGGCGTTCTCGCGCGAGCTGTACCAGGAGGGGCTGATCATCCCGCCGACGCCGTTGACCGACGAGGTCGTCGCGCTCTTCGTCGCGAACGCGCGCAACCCCGACGAGCGCCGCGGCGACCTGCGCGCGCAGATGGCCGCGCACCGCCTCGCGGACGCGCGCATCGACGAGCTGTGCGCACGGCGGGGGCATGACCTCGTGGCGGCGGCGATGGACGAGCTCTATGCGTATTCGGAGCGGATGGTGCGTGCCGCGATCGCGCGCCTGCCCGACGGCACGCGCTCGGCGGAGGACGTCGTCGAGGCCGTCGACGGCGAGCTGACGATCCGCGCCGCCGTCACCGTCGACGGTGACGAGATCCGCATCGACTTCACCGGCACGGATGCACAGGACGCGCACAACCTCAACTGCCCGCTCGCGGTCACGAAGTCGGCGTGCTACTTCGTCGTGCGCTGCCTCACCGAGCCCGACCTGCCGGCGTCGGGCGGAGCATTCGCACCCGTCACGGTGACGGCGCCCGAGGGCTGCCTCGTCAACGCGCGCAGGCCGGCCGCGGTCGTCGCCGGCAACACCGAGACCTCGTCGCGCATCGTCGACGTCGTCTTCGCCGCGCTCGGCGACTACGCGCAAGGCCAGGGCACGATGAACAACGTCGCGCTCGGCAGCGACCGCTTCACGTACTACGAGACGATTGGCGGCGGACAGGGCGCCTGCGCGGACGCGGATGGGCCGAGCGGCGTCCACGTCGCGATGTCGAACACGCTGATCACGCCGGTCGAGGCGCTCGAGCTGTCGTATCCCCTGCGCGTCGAGCGCTGGGAGCTCCGTCGCGGCTCGGGCGGCGCCGGCGCGCACCGCGGCGGCGACGGCGTCGTGCGCGAGCTGCGCGTGCTCGAGGACTGCCGCCTGTCGGTGCTCGCGGAGCGGCGGGCGCATGGGCCGCACGGCGCGTGCGGCGGTGGCGACGGCGCGCCCGGCCGCACGATGGTCAACGGGGAGGAGCAGCCGGCGAAGGTGACGCGTGCGCTGCGCGCCGGCGATCTCGTCCGGATCGAGACGCCGGGCGGCGGCGGATTCGGATGATCATCGAGGCGCAGGCGGAGTACCTCGCGTATCTCCGGCGGGCGGGTGAGACGCGCGAGGTGGACGGCGCGTTCGCCGTGAAGACCGAGGCGAGCTCGAACACTGAGAACGGCGTCGTTGCGTACGCGGCGGTGACCGAGGTCGCCGAGCTCGTGGCGTGGCTCGCAGACGCGCCTGCGTCATGGCTCGACCTGGAGGGCGCGAACCACGAGGCGCTCATCGCCGCGGGCGCACGCCCGGAGAACAACGGCCGACAGATGTCTGCGCACATCTCGGACGTACGCCTCGTCCCGCCCCGCAACGTCGCCGTCGAGCTCGCCGACGTGGGCGAATGGTTCGACTTCGCAAGCGCACACGACTGGTTCGGCGAGCCGGACGAGCGCGTTGCGTTCGAGCGGCTCTACCGCGGACTCGTCGGCGATCGGTTCCGCCTCACCATCGCGCGGGTCGGTGGAGAGGTCGTCGGTTTCGCATCGGCGTTCTACGGCTCCGATTTCGTCCTGCTGACGCAGCTCGTCGTCGACGAACTCGCGCGCAGGCGCGGCGTTGCGACTGCGCTCACTGCCGAGCGGCTCGAGCGCGCACGCGAGCTTGGCTGCGATCTCGCGATCCTCTCCCCGTCGCCAGAGGGCGCGCTTGCCTACGCCGCCTTCGGCTTCGAGGCGCGGCCGACGCCGCCCGGTCGCTGGTACTACCTGCCCTGCTCGCGCAGCCTCTAGGCTTCGACCGTGGATCGCGCGGTCACCGTCGCCTGCGTCCAGGTCGAGCCGGTCATCCTCGACCGCGAGCGCACGATCGACAAGCTCGAGGAGGTCGCCGCGGAAGCAGCCGCGAAGGGCGCCGAGCTCGTCGTCTTCCCGGAGACGTTCATTCCCGTGTATCCGTCCTCGCGCTGGGCGAAGGCGTTCGCCGGCTGGCAGAACGAGGGCGCGAAGGAGACATTCGCGCGCCTGGCCCAGAACTCCGTCGGGGTCGGCTCGCCGTCCGAGCAGCGTCTCGCCGCCTGCGCGCGCGAGCTCGGCATCTGGCTCGTCACCGGCGTGAACGAAGTCGAGCCGGAGCGGCCGGGGACGATCTACAACGCGCTCCTGTACCACGCGCCCGACGGCTCGCTTGCGCTCCACCACCGCAAGCTCGTGCCGACGAACCACGAACGCCTTGTCTGGGGGCAGGGCGACGGGCGCGGGCTCCATGCGGTCGAGACGGGCTTCGGCCGGCTCGGCGGCCTCGTCTGCTGGGAGAACTACATGCCGCTCGCGCGGTTCGCGCTGTACGAGTCCGGCGTCGAGATCTACGTCGCATCGACGGCCGACGACGGCGACGCGTGGCAGGCGACGCTCGTGCACATCGCTCGCGAGAGCAGGTCATACGTCGTGTCGCCGTGCGCGTTCCAGCGCGCGTCGTCGTATCCCGACGACTTCCCGCTGCGGAGCGAGGTCGAGGGCGCCGGCATGCTCGGCCGCGGTGGCAGCGCGATCCTCGCGCCCGACGGCTCGTATCTCGCCGGGCCGCTGTACGACGAGGAAGGGATCCTCTACGCGGAGCTCGACCCGTCAGCGTTGCTCGCGGAGCGGCAGCGCTTCGACCCCGTCGGCCACTACCACCGGCCCGACGTGCTGAAGCTCGGCGTCAACCCCGCGGCGCGCGCGGGCGATGTGACGCCGAGTACACGTCCTTCCGCCTGATCAGCCCGTCCTCGACCGGGAAGACGTCGACGCCGTCCCACTCGACGCCGCGCGCCTGCGCCGTCCATTCGCAGACGGCGAAGTCGCCGGCGACGCGGAGGCTACGCGTGCTGAAGCGCAGGTCGGGATTGTTCTCGAAGATTCGCGCGATGTGCGCGCGCACGGCGTCGGCGCCTTCGGCCATCTCGTCGGCCGTGTGGTTGTGGAAGACGACGTCGGGATGGTGCATCGACGCGATCGCGTCGAGATCCTGTGCGTTCCACGCGTCGTTGTAGCGCTCGACCAGCTCACGGGTGTCCACAACGGACAGTGTCCCACGGAGAGACGACCGGTGCCAGGTACGGATACGGCTGGTGTACCGAATCGCAGCGGTTTCGCTGGACTTCGTTGACACGTTTCTCGCAACGAGCGAACTCGGCGTCGACGGATTCGACGCAGGCGCGTGAGTGGTCCGTGATCGTGCCTGGCACCGGTCGTGTCTTCAGCGGCCCTTGCGGCGGAGGACGCGCGTGTCCCCGACTCTGCGTGTCACACCGTCGGCGTCGAATCGCTCGAGGAGCATCTGGGCCGTCTTGCGGCCGACGCCGAGTGCGTCGCGGAACTGGGCCAGCGTGATCCCGTCCACGAGGACGCTGCGCGCCCGCTCATACGCCTCACGCGAGACGGCGTAGCCGTCGCCGACGCGGACGAGCCGCCCGTCGTCCTCGAGAAAGCGCGCGAGCGCGGCGTCCTCCACCTTCACCGGCTCGAGCCCGAGCTGTGCCTCGAGCGCTGCGGCTGCCTCTGCTCGCGCGCCGAGCTCCGCGACCGCACCCGGCCGGTAGAGCTTCGCGCCACGCCGTTCGAGGCCGAGCAGCGGAACGACCGCCTTCGACCACTCCGCGGCCGGGACCGGGACGCCGGGGTCGAGCGGGTCGGCGGCGTCGATCGCGCGCTCGAGCTCCGCGCGCAGCTCGTCGAGCCATTCCTCCGACCAGACCCACTCGCCGTTCGCGCGGACCGGCGCGTAGACCAGCGACTCGCCGCGCTCCACGGCTTCCATCCGCTCGATGCTCGCATGCCGCGGCGGATGCGCGTCGAGGACGACTCCGCCTCCGACGGTGGTCGCGGCACGAAGGACGACGCGGTCGCCGCGCTCGGCGACGACGGGGGCGGTCAGGCGAAGCTGCGCGTACCGGTCGCCGGCGCGCGCCACGCGCGCAGGCACGTCGGCAGTGCCGTGGTGCACATGCACGCGCGCAGGGATGTCCGCGAGTGGCTCGAGCGCGACGTCGAGACGGTACGTCGGCTGGTACGCACCGGGCGCGACGAGCGCGTCGCCGCGACGGACGTCGCTCCGCTCGACGCCGGGCAGAGCGACGGCCACGCGCTGGCCCGCCTCCGCGCGGTCGACGGGACGGTCGTGCACCTGCACGCTGCGTACGCGAACCGTTCGCCCGCGCGGCTCGACGCGGAGCTCGTCGCCTTCCCCGATCGATCCCGACCAGAGCGTCCCGGTGACGACGGTGCCGATGCCGTGCAGCGTGAACGACCGGTCGACGTAGAGGCGCGTCGGCGCCTCCGCGCGCTCGCGTTCGGTTGCGATCGCGGCAAGTGCCTGCCGCAGGTCGTCGAGGCCCTCGCCGGTCTTCGCGCTGACGGCGACGACTGCTGCGCCGGGGACGAGCTCCTCGGCCTCCGCGCGCGCGAGCTCGAGCGTCTCGTCGTCGGCGACGTCTGCCTTCGTCAACGCCACGACGCCGCGCTCGACGCCGAGCAGGCGCAGGACGGCGAGATGCTCGAGCGTCTGCGGCCGCGCACCTTCGTTCGCGTCGACGACGAGCAGGAAGAGATCGACGCCGGTCGCGCCCGCGACCATCGTCCGCACGAAGCGCTCGTGGCCGGGAACGTCGACGACGGAGAGCTGCGTCCCGTCGGGCAGCTCGAGCGGCGCGTAGCCGAGGTCGATGGAGATGCCGCGCGCCTGCTCTTCGGGAAGGCGGTCGGTGTTCTTTCCCGTGAGCGCCTCGACGAGCGTCGTCTTGCCGTGGTCGATGTGACCAGCGGTCGCAACCGTCAGAGGCATCGTTTTACGGTTGCCGCGACCTCGTCGAGCTCGTCGTCGGCGAGCGTGCGGCAGTCGAGCAGAAGCTTGCCGTCGCGGAGGACGCCGACGACCGGCGGGTCGCCGTCGCGGAGCGGCGCGGCGAGCGACTCGTCGAGCGCGCACGCGAAGCTCGGCAACTCGGCGAGCGGCAGCGCGCCACCGCCGACGCGCGCGACCGTTTCCTCGACCGTGCCGCCCGTCAGCTCTGCGAGCCGCTCGGCCCGCGCGCGGACAACCGCGGCGTCCTCGCCGAGCATGCGCAGAACGGGGATGCGCTGCGGCGCTTCGAGATGAAGGAGGAGCGTTCCCTCGAGCGCCGCGAGCGTGAGCTTGTCGACGCGCACCGCCCGCTGCAACGGATGCTTGCGCAGCTTCTCGACGAGGTCGGCGCGGCCGGCGATGATCCCCGCCTGCGGCCCGCCGAGGAGCTTGTCGCCCGAGAAGCAGACGAGGTCTGCGCCGGCCGCGAGCGAGGACCGTGCCGACGGCTCGCCCGGCATGTCGCCGAGGACACCGGAGCCGAGGTCGTCGACGAGCGGCAGATCGTGAGCGCGCGCGACGGCCGCAAGCTCCTCGAGGCGCGGCAGCTCGGCGAAGCCGACGACGCGGAAGTTCGACTGGTGCACCCGCAGGAGCAGCGCAGTCTCCGGGCCGATCGCCCGCTCATAGTCGGCGGCGCGCGTGCGGTTCGTCGTCCCGACCTCGACGAGGCGCGCGCCCGAGCGCACGAGCACGTCGGGGATGCGGAAGCCGTCTCCGATCTCGAGCAGCTCGCCGCGCGAGACGACGACCTCTCGGCCTTCCGCGAGCGCGGCGAGCGCGAGCAGGACGGAGGCCGCGTTGTTGTTGACGACGAGCGCCGACTCGGCGCCGGTGAGGCGGCGGAGCAACGAGGAGAGATGGTCCTGGCGCGAGCCGCGCGTGCCGTCTTCGAGGTCGAGCTCGAGGTTGGAGTAGCCCCGCGCCGCCTCGTGGACGCGGACGAGCGCCTCGGGGGCGAGCGGTGCGCGGCCGAGGTTCGTGTGGACGATGACGCCGGTCGCGTTCAGCACCCGCCGCAGGCTCGGCGCGCGCGTCGTCTCGAGCTCGGCCCGGAGGCGCGCTGCGAGGTCGCCGGGCTCAGCGCCTTGTCGTATCTCTTCACGCGCGCGCGCGAGGACCACGCGGGCGGCGTCGACGGCGAGCGGATCGCCGACGTCCCGCGCGAGCTCGTCCACCGACGGAAGGTCGCGCAGCTCCATGCGGAAACGTTACTGCGCGTCGGCCTTGCGGGCTTCGTGCGGGCTGTCGGCTTCGCTCTCCCGCTCGACGTAGCGGTCGAGAACGCACTGCACGGCCTCGACCGGATCGTCGGTCACGTGGAGCAGGTCGAGGTCGTCCGCCGAGACCATTCCCTCCGGGAGCGCTCGGGTGCGCACCCAGTCGCGCAGCGGCGACCAGTACTCCGAGCCGAAGAGGACGAC
>DASXLN010000084.1:0-3373 GCA_036496165.1 Gaiellaceae bacterium
GGCGGCGACGGCGCGAACACGTACAACATCTCGACAGCCGCGGCGCTCGTCGCAGCTGGCGCAGGCGCGGCGATCGCAAAGCATGGGAATCGGGCCGCGAGCTCGGCGAGCGGTGCAGCAGACGTGCTCGAGGCGCTCGGCCTCCAGCTCGAGCTCCCGCCCGAGCGGATCGAGCGCTCCATCGACGAGCTCGGATTCGGCTTCCTCTTCGCACAGGCGCACCACCCGGCGATGAAGCACGCGGCCCCCGTCCGGCGCGAACTGGCCACACGTACCGTGTTCAACGTGCTCGGACCGCTCACGAACCCGGCCGGCGCGCGGGCACTCATGCTCGGCGTCTACTCACCCGAGCTGACGCGCACGCTCGCCGAGGCGCTCCTGCAGCTCGGCGCCGAGCGTGCGTACGTCGTCCACGGCGCCGGCGGGATCGACGAGCTGTCGCCGTGCGGCCCGAACCTCGTCTGCGAGGTCGAGAACGGGAGCGTCCGCGAATACGAGCTCGACCCGCTCGAGCTCGGCATCGAGCGGTGCGACCCCGGCGAGCTGCGCGGCGGCGACCCCGCGTCGAACGCCGCCGCCCTGCGCGCCGTCCTCGCCGGCGAGGACGGCGGACATCGTTCCGCGGTCATCCTCAACGCCGCCGGCGGCATCGCCGCCGCCGGCCACGCGGAGAACCTGCGCGAGGGCATCGCCCGCGCGCGCGAGGCGATCGACTCGGGCGCAGCCGCCGCGCGCCTCGACGAGCTGGTGGAGTTCTCGCGTGCGGTTTAGCGAGGCACTCGCCAAGCCCGGTCTCGCCGCGATCGCGGAGTTCAAGCGACGCTCTCCGTCGATGGGCGACATCCGTCCGGATGCGCGCGTCGAGGAGCTGGTGCCGACATATGCGGCAAACGGCGCGAGTGCGATCTCCGTGCTCGTCGACGAACGCTTCGCCGGGACCGTCGACGATCTGCGCGCGGCGCGCGCCGTCGCCGACGTGCCTCTCCTCGCCAAGGGCTTCTTCTCGACCGAGGAGCATCTGCGCGAGCTGCGCGAGGCGGGCGCCGACGCGGCGCTGCTCATCCTCCGCGACCTCGACGACGCGACGGCCGCGCAGCTGATGCGCTACGCGGAGAGCATCGGCCTGGACACGCTCGTCGAGGCGCACGACATGGACGAGCTCGACCGTGCGCATCGGTTGGGCGCGCCAATCGTCGGCGTCAACGCGCGCGACCTCTCGACATTCGAGATCAATCGCGCCGCGCAGCTCTCGCTAGTCGCTCGCGCAGCGAGCGACATCGTCATCGCCGAGAGCGCCATTCACTCGCGTGCCCAGGCGGCGGCCGCGGAGCTCGCCGGCGCCGACGCCGTCCTCGTCGGCACGTCGCTCATGCAGTCTCCCGATCCGGGCGCGAAGCTGCGCGATCTGATCTCACGGCCGCTCGTGAAGGTCTGCGGCCTGACGCGGCAGGAGGACGTCGACGTCGCCGTCGACGCAGGTGCCGACCTACTCGGCTTCATCTTCGCCGAGGGGTCGCCCCGCCGGGCGAACGAGGTGCTTCCGGTGTCGGACACCGTTCTGACGGTGGCGGTCTTCGTCGGCGAGCCGGAGGATCGCGGCGCCGACCTCGTCCAGCTGTACACGCCGGAGGAGGGCACCGTGCGCGGACGTGACGCCGTGCTCTATCGAGACGGCAAGCCCGTGGCGCGCGTCGCCGACCTGCCGTGGGACGGCGATGACCCCGAGCACTGGCGAAACGCGCGCAGCGACGACCGGCTCGTGCTCGCGGGCAAGCTCGGCCCGGACAACGTCCGCGCCGCCATCGACGCCGTCCAACCGTGGGCGGTCGACGCGGCCTCGCGGCTCGAGTCCGCTCCCGGCATCAAGGATCACGACAAGGTCAGAGCATTCGTCCAGGAGGCGCGCGATGAACTCCGGTGACTACGGCGGCCGGTACGTCCCGGAGACGCTCATCCCGGCGCTCGACGAGCTCACCGCCGGCTGGGAGGCGGCGAAGGCCGACGACGCGTTCCACGCGGAGCTGCACCACCTGCTGACCTCGTACGCCGGCCGCCCGACCCCGCTCACGCTCGTCGAGCGGTTCGCGCCGGGCAAGCGCATCTACCTGAAGCGCGAGGATCTCCTCCACACCGGCGCGCACAAGCTGAACAACGCGCTCGGCCAGGCGGTCCTGGCGCGCCGTCTCGGCAAGCATCGCATCGTCGCCGAGACGGGCGCCGGCCAGCACGGCGTCGCGACCGCGACCGTGTGCGCGCGCTTCGGCCTCGAGTGCGTCGTGTACATGGGCGAGGAAGACATGCGGCGGCAGCAGCCCAACGTCGAGCGGATGGGCCTGCTCGGCGCCGAAGTGCGCCCGGTCGACTTCGGCACGAAGACCCTGAAGGAGGCGACGAGCGAGGCGATCCGCGACTGGATCACGAACGTCGAGACGACCCACTACCTCATCGGCTCGTGCGTCGGGCCCGCGCCGTATCCCGAGATCGTGCGTGACCTCCAGCGCGTGCTCGGCGACGAGGCGCGCGAGCAGATCCTCGCCGCCGAGGGGCGCCTGCCGGAAGCGGTCGTCGCCTGCGTCGGCGGCGGCTCGAACGCCATCGGCCTCTTCTACGCCTTCCTCGAGGACGAGGACGTGAAGATCGTCGGCGTCGAGGCCGCGGGCGCGGCGTCGCTCGGAACCGGCCGCGCCGGCATCCTCCACGGCGCGCGCTCGTCGGTGCTCGCGGACGAGGACGGGCAGATCGCCGACGCGCACTCGATCTCGGCCGGCCTCGACTATCCCGGTGTCGGCCCCGAGCACGCCTACCTTCGGGACATCGGCCGGGTGGAGTACGTCGGCGCCACCGATGCGGAGGCGCTCACCGCCTTCCGCGACCTCGCGCGCACCGAGGGGATCATCCCGGCGCTCGAGCCGTCGCACGCCCTCGCGCGCGCGCGTGAACTGGAAGAGGAGCTGATCCTCGTCGGCCTCTCCGGGCGCGGGGACAAGGACCTCGCCGAAGTGCTCCGCCAGTGAAGACGCTCGTCATCTACCTGATGGCGGAGCCGGAGACGCCCGAGCTCGCCCGCGCCGCCGTCGACGGCGGCGCCGACATCGTCGAGCTCGGCTTCCCGTTCTCCGACCCGCTCGCCGAGGGACCGGTGATCCGCCGCGCATCGGAGCGTGCGCTCGGGCGCGGAATGCGCACGAAGCAGTGCCTCGACGTGCTCGCGCGAACGCGCGAGCTGCTCCCCGACACGCCGGTCGTGCCGATGACATATGCGGCCATCCTCGAGGCGTACGGGTACGAGCGGTTCGCGGCCGATGCGCGCGAGCGCGGCGCGACGAGCTTCATCCTCGTCGACCTTCCGGTCGAGGAGCAGACCGCCCTCCGC
>DASXLN010000085.1:0-15017 GCA_036496165.1 Gaiellaceae bacterium
CGGTGCTGCCCGACACGATCCGGCGCGACGTCTTCGCCGGGCTGCTCGCGAATGACGTGGTCGGATTCCACACCGACCGCTGGCGCCGGAACTTCCTGCGCGGATGCGCCGACGTGCTCGACGCCCGCGTCGACGGCGACATCGTCGAGCACGGCGGGCGCCGCACGCTCGTGACGAGCCATCCGATCGGGATCGACACGCACGAGTTCGATGCGCTCGCCGCCGACGCGTCGGTGCTCGAGCGCGAACGCGAGATCGAGGCGTCGCGGCCGGAGCTGCTCGTGGTACGCGTCGACCGCACGGACCCGTCGAAGAACATCGTCCGTGGCTTTCGCGCGTTCGGTCTCCTGCTCGAACGTCATCCGGAGCTGCGCGGCCGCGTTCGCATGCTCGCGCTCCTCGATCCGTCTCGGCAGGACATCCCCGAGTACACGGAGTACGTCGCTGCGGCCGAGCGCGAAGCGGCGTCGCTCGGCGACGCCGTCGACCTGCGCGTCGGCGACGACTTCGCACGGTCTGTCGCCGCGTACAAGCAGTTCGACGTGCTGCTCGTGAACGCCGTCTTCGACGGTCTCAACCTCGTGTCGAAGGAGGCCCCGTACGTGAACACGCGCGACGGCGTCCTCGTGCTCTCCGAGAACGCGGGCTCGCATGAGGAGCTCGGGCAATGGGCGGTGAGCGTGAACCCGTTCGACGTCGCCGGACAGGCCGATGCGCTGTACACCGCGCTGACGATGGATACGGCCGAGCGGCGGAGACGGCTCGAGGGGATCCGCGCCCACGTGCGCGAGCACGACGTCGGCGCGTGGGGCGATGCGCAGCTCGCCGACCTCGACCGCGTACGATCCGTGCGATGAGCGACCTCTCCCACGTCGACGAGTCGGGTGACGTGCGCATGGTCGACGTCGGCGGCAAGCCGCTCTCCCGCCGGCGCGCGGTGGCGCGCGCGGAGGTGCGCATGGCGCCGGCGACGGCGCAGCGCCTGCGCGACCTGCCGAAGGGCGACGCGCTTGCGACGGCACAGCTTGCCGGGATCATGGCGGCGAAGCGCACGAGCGATCTCATCCCGCTCTGCCACCCACTGCCGCTGTCGCACGTCGAGGTGACGCTCGCCGTCGGCGACGACTCGGTCGAGATCGTCGCCTCGGCTGAGACGACGGCGCAGACGGGCGTCGAGATGGAGGCACTCACCGCGGCGACCGTTGCCGCGCTCACCGTCTACGACATGGCGAAGGCGATCGACAAGGAAATGGTCGTCGCCGAGGTGCGCCTTCTCGAGAAGACGAAGGAAGCGGTATGAAGGCTGCCGTTCTCACCGTGTCGGATCGCGTCTCTCAGGGCGCTGCCGAGGACGGCAGCGGGGACCTGCTCGAAGAGCTGCTGCGCGGCGAGGGGTACGACGTCGCGCGCCGTGTCGTCCCCGACGAGCAAGCGGAGATCGCAGCTGCGATCCGCGAGCTCGCCGCCGGCGCGCAGATCGTCCTGACGACCGGCGGAACGGGCCTCGCGAAGCGCGACGTCACCCCGGAGGCGACGCGAGACGTGCTCGAGCGCGAGGCGCCCGGGATCGCGCAGGCGCTGCGCGCGAACGCGCTGCACAAGACGCCGTACGCCGCGCTCTCGCGCGGCACCGCCGGTGTGCTCGACGACGCCCTCGTCGTCAACCTTCCCGGCTCGACCGGCGGCTGCCGCGACGGTTTCGAGGTGCTCGCGCCGCTCCTGCATCACGCGCTCGACCTCCTCGCCGGACACACGGCGCACACATGATCGCCGCGATGCCCGCGCGCTACGCCCGTCTCGTCAAGATCGAGCACACGGTCTTCGCGCTGCCGTTCGCGTACGTCGGCGCATTTCTCGCGGTCGGACGCACGCCGTCGGCGCACGACCTGCTGTGGGTGTCGCTCGCGATGGTGGGCGCTCGCTCGCTCGCGATGGCGCTCAACCGGTTGATCGACGCCGGCATCGACGCGCGCAACCCGCGCACCGCCGGGCGTGAGATCCCGAGCGGCCAGCTGTCGATCGTGCAGGTTGCGCTGTTCTGCGCCGCCTCGCTCGCGCTCTTCCTCGTCGCGGTATGGCAGCTCGCGCCGCTCACGCACTGGCTGTGGCCGATTCCCGTCGCAGGCTTCGTCGTCTACCCGTATCTCAAGCGCTGGACGTGGCTGTGCCACTTCTGGCTCGGCGCCGTCGACGGGCTCGCCCCCGTCGGCGCATGGGTGGCGATCACGAACCACCTTCCGTGGCAGGCATGGGTACTCGGTGCAGCGGTCGCGCTGTGGGTGGCCGGCTTCGACTGCTTCTACGCGCTCTTCGACATCGACGTCGACCGTACGCAGGGCCTGCATTCGATCGCGACGCGCTTCGGCGTTCGCGGCGCGTTCCTCGGCGCACGCATCTCGCATCTCGCAACGGTCGGATGCCTCGTCGCCGCAGGTCTCGGCCTTCCCGTCGGCGCGCTCTACTGGATCGGCGTTGCGGCTGTCGCCTCGTTGCTCCTGTACGAGCATTCGCTCGTGCGGCCGGGCGACCTGCGGCGCCTCGACGCTGCGTTCTTCACGATGAACGGCGTCATCAGCGTCGTCTTCGCCGCGTTCGTGATTCTCGACGTCGCTACGTGATGTCGATCTGCGGCGGGTGCTGCAGCGTCTGCAGCACGACGCAGTAGCGCAGCGTCTTCTCGATCAGCTCGTCCCGGCGGTCACCCGCTCCCTCGACGTCGAACCGCAGCACGATCCGGTCGAAGCCGACAGCGACCTCGCGGTCGATGCCGAGCGTTCCGCGCAAGTCGAGCTCGCCCTCGGCGGTGACCTCGATCTTCGTCGTCTCGATCCCGGATGACGCAGCCACCATCTGGCACGTCACCTGTGCGCATGCGGCGAGCGCTCCCAGCAGCAGGTCGCCCGAGCACGGCGCCGTTCCCTCTCCGCCGACGCCGGCGTGCGCCTGCGCCGCGTAGACGGCGCGGCCGATGTCGACCGAGCAGGCCGCCGCTCCTTCGGTCTCGCCTCCGCGAGCCGTCAGCGTGATCCGGGCAGCGTCGGGCTCGGCGCGATAGCGGTCCTTCAGGGGCCGCTGGGCTTCGCGGAGATCCACGCACCTACACTAGCCCTCGATGATCAGGGCGCGAAAGCTCGGCAAGCGGTTCGGCGAGAAGCGCGTCCTCCGGGGCATCGACCTCGAGATCGCTGCCGGCGCCTTCGCCGTCGTCACCGGGCCGAACGGCTCCGGCAAGACGACACTGCTCCGGCTGTGCGCGCGCCTCGCGCTTCCGACCGAGGGTGAGCTCGACGTGGGCGTCCCGCGCGGGCGGATCGGATACCTCGCGCACGAGCCGCTCGTGTACCGCGAGCTGTCCGCGGTCGAGAACCTCGAGCTGTACGGCCGGCTGTACCGAGTGCAGGAACGGCGCGAGCGGATCGGGATGCTGCTCGAGCGCTTCGGCCTCTGGGACGTCCGGCACGATCGCGTCCTCACCTACTCCCGGGGGATGACGCAGCGGCTCGCGCTCTGCCGCGTCCTACTGCACGATCCCGAGCTGCTCGTGCTCGACGAGCCGCACACCGCGCTCGACGCCGACGGCGCTGCGCTGCTCGACGCGCAGCTGGCCGAGCTGCGGAGCGAGCGCACGCTGCTCGTCTCGACGCACGACCCCGCCCGCATCGAATCGCTCGCGACCGAGAGACTGGCACTCGCGTGACGTACTTCGGCGACGTGGGCGCGCTCGCGCGCAAGGACCTGCTGCTCGAGCTGCGCGCGCGCGACACGCTGCCGGCGATGCTCCTCTTCGTCGTCGCGACGTTCGTCGTGTTCCACTTCTCGCTTCCGTCGCACTCGTCACAGCTTGCGGCGAGCGGCCTGCTCTGGGTCGCGATCATCTTCACCGCGCTGCTCGGGCTCGGCCGCGCGTTCGTGCCCGAGCGGGAGCAGCGCGTCCTCGACGGCCTCGTCCTCGCGCCGTGCGACCGCAGCGCCATCTGGCTCGCGAAGGCGATCGCGACGCTTGCGTTCCTCGTCGCGGCCGAGGTGGTCGCGCTCCCCGTCTTCGCGCTCTTCTTCCACGGACTGAGCGGTGCCACGGTCGCCGGCGTCGTCCTCGCCGACGTCGGCATCTGCGCCGTCGGCACATTCCTCGGCGCGATGGCGGTCGCGACGCGTGCGCGCGACCTGCTCCTCCCGCTGCTCTTCCTGCCGCTTGCGATCCCGATCGTCGTCGGCGGCGTCGGAGCGAGCGTCGCCGCTGCCCCCAGCCGCTACCTCGGCTTCCTCGCGCTGTACGACGTCCTCTTCGGGGTGCTCTGCTGGGCTACCTTCGAGTACGTGGTCGCGGAGGCACAATGACGCCGGTGCGCTACCGGATACCGCTCCCGGCACTCGCCGCGGCCTCACTCGTGCTCGTCAGCCTTGCGCTCGCGCTCGTGTTCTTCGTCGCGCCGAACGACGTCAACCAGGGCTTCTCGCAGCGCATCTTCTACTTCCACGTCTCCATCGCGTTCACGGCGTATGCCTGCTTCGCCGTGGGCGCATGGAAGGCGCTGCGGTATCTCTGGAAGGGCGATCCGCGCTCCGACCTCGAGAGCTACGTCGCGGTCCACCAGGGCGTGATCTTCGGGACGGCCGTGCTGCTCACGGGCTCGATCTGGGCGAAGATCTCGTGGGGCCACTGGTGGCTGTGGGGTGAGGACGAGCTCGTGCTCTTCCTCGTCCTCTTTCTCTTCTACTGCGCGTACTTCATGCTCCGGTTCTCCGTCGACCCGGGCCCGCAGCGGGCGAACTTCAGTGCGGTCTATGCGCTCTTCGGCGTCGTGCTGATCCCCGTGAGCTTCCTCGCCATCCGCATCGCGAAGAGCTTCGTCCATCCGCAGGTGTTCACATTGCACGGTCCGAACTTCGGCGGCTGGATCCTCGCCACGTACTGCGTCGCGCAGGCCGCGCTGCTCGTGTTCGCGTACACGCTGTATCGCGTCGAGCTCGCGGGCAAGCGTCTCGATCTCCGCCTGCGGGAGCTGAGGCTCGCATGACGACCTCCGAGAAGTACGTCACCGCCGCCTACTGCGTCGTCTTCGCCGTCGTGCTCGCCTACGTCGTGCTCATCGCGCTCAAGCTTCAGCGGCTCGAGCGCGAGGTCGACCGGCTCGAGCACACGGAGCCGAAGGCGGAGGACGACGAGCGCGAGAGGATCTCCATTGGCTGAGCTGCTCTTCTGGCCCGCGCTGCTGCTCTACGGCGAGGCGGCCGTCGGCTATTTCGGCGATGCCCGCCGGCCGGGGCTCGCCGGCCGCGCCGCGACGTGGGGCGTCCGCCTCGGGTGGCTTCTGCAGACGGCGCTGCTCGGCGTGCAGGCGTCGCGCGACGACGGCTTTCCGTGGGGGACGTGGGCTGCATCGCTCAACCTCTTCGTGTGGCTCGTCGTCGGCGCGTATCTCATCTGGGGCTGCCGTCGCCCGTACCGGCTGCTCGGCCTCGTCGTCATGCCGCTCGCGGCGGCGCTGCTCGTCGTGGCGAAGGCCGGCGGCGGCACCGGCGTCGGGAATCGGAGCCACTACTCGAATCTCTTCCTCGTCCTCCACGTCGGCCTCGTGCTCGTCGCCTTCGCCGGCTTCACGCTCGCCGCGTCGCTGTCGGCGCTGTACCTGTGGCAGGAGGGGCGGTTGAAGCGGCGCGAGGCGACGATCCTGCGGCGGCCGGCGCCGTCGCTCGCCGTCCTCGACCGCCTCGCCGCGCGCACCGTTCTCGTCTCCGTTCCCGCGCTGACGCTCGGGATCGGCGTCGGCATCGGCCGTCTCGTCAGCAGAGGCGACCGCGTGGACGCGCTCGTCGTCGCGACGCTCGTCACGTGGGTCGTGTGGACCGGGTATCTCGGCATCCGGGCCGCCGGCTGGTCGGGACGCCGGGCGGCGTACGTCGCGCTGGCCGGTTTCGTCCTCGTCGTCCTCGTCCGGCTCGCCCTCCCTGCGACGCACTTCGGTTGATGCATCTCGTCCTCGTCGGCACCTCGCATCACCACGCCCCCGTCGAGCTGCGGGAGCGCGTCGCGTTCGACCGCGACGAGGCGCGCGCGGTCGCGGAACGCCTCGGTGCGGCCGTGTGCCTGTCGACGTGCAACCGGACGGAGCTCTACATCGAGGCGGAGGATGCGGACGAGGCAGAGGGTCGCGCCGTCGAGCTCCTCGCCGAGCTCGAGCCCGTGCTGTACCGGCTGCGCGATCACGCAGCAGCGCTCCATCTCTTCCGTGTCGCAGCCGGACTCGACTCGCTCGTTCCCGGCGAGGGCGAGATCCTCGGGCAGGTTCGCGTCGCGCACGATGCGGGGACGCCTGGGCCGCTGCTCGACCGCGTCTTCCGCCACGCCCTGCACGCCGGCCGCAAGGTGCGCGCGCAGACGGCGATCGGCGAGAGCCCCGCGTCCGTGTCCTCGGCCGCGGCCGCGCTGGCGGAGCAGGTCTTCGGTGACCTCACCGGCTGCCGCGTCGTCCTCGTCGGTGCGGGCAAGGTGAGCGGGCAGGCCGCACGCAACCTGCGAACGCGCGGCGCAACCGTTGCGCTCGCGGCGAACAGCAAGACCGATCGCGCAGAGCTGGAGACCGAGCTCGCGCAGGCGGACGTCGTCGTCTCTTCGACGAGCGCACCGGGCTACGTCCTCGACGCCGAGACGGTCGACCGCGCTCGCCGAGGCCGCCGGCTCCTGTTCATCGATCTCGCGGTGCCGCGCGATCTCGACCCGGCGATCCACGAGCTCGACGGCTGCTACCTGTACGACATCGACGACCTCCAGGCGATCGTCGCGGAGACCCTCGCCGGACGGCGAAGCGAGGCGGAGCGGGCGGAGGCGATCGTCGCCGGGGAGGCGGAGAAGTTCCACGAGTGGCAGGCCTCCCTCGAGATCGTTCCGGCCATCGCATCGCTGCGGGCGCGGGCGGAGGAGATCCGCGAGCAGGAGCTCGCAAAGGCCGAGGGCGTGCTCGGCCGGCTGGACGACAGCCAGCGCCGCGCGGTCGAGTCGATCACCGCGCAGATCGTCAACAAACTCCTGCATCTGCCGACCGTCCGCCTGAAGCAGGCAGCCGCGGCAGCCGACGGCGTGATCTATGCTGAGGCCGTGCGTCACCTGTTCGGTCTCGGCGAGGACGAACGCTGAAGCCACTTCCTTTGCGGATGGTCGGGCGGCCCCTGCCGCTCCAGGTGCCGACGGCGTTCGTACGGGTGAGACCGCGTGGCGCGTCGATGTGCGGCCAGTCCGTTCGACGATCTGCGCGCTGTGCTGATTCGCGTCGGCAGTCGCGGTAGCCGCCTTGCGCTGACCCAGGCGGAAGCAGCCGCGGCGCGGCTGCGGGCGCCGGGAATCGAGATCGCGCTCATGCCGATCACGACGGCGGGCGACCGCGACCGCACGAAGCCGTTCGGCGAGATCGGCACGCGCGGCGTCTTCGTCAAGGAGCTCGAAGAGGCGCTCCTCGATCATCGCATCGATGTCGCGGTGCACTCGGCCAAGGACATGACGTCGGCGGACACAGAAGGACTGCGCGTCGGCGCGTATCTCGTTCGCGACGACCCGCGCGACGCCCTGTGCGGCGCCGACGCCATTCGTCCGGGCATGAGGATCGGCACCGCATCCGCACGGCGCAAGGCCCAACTGCTCGCGCTCGAGCCGACGCTGTCGATCGAGCCGCTCCGCGGCAACATCGACACACGGCTGCGGAAGCGCGGAGAACGCGGCCTCGACGCCGTCGTCCTCGCCGCGTGTGGCCTCGACCGGCTTCGCCTCGCGCACGAGATCGGGCACCGCTTCGAGCCCGACGAGCTGTTACCGGAGGCAGGGCAGGGCGCGCTCGCGCTCCAGGTGCGCGACGGCGAGACGCACCTCGTCGCCGCCACCGACCACGAGGTGACCCACGAACGCGTCGAGGCCGAGCGTGCGGTCGTCGCTGCGGTCGGGGGCGGATGCCTCGCACCCGTCGCAGCGCATCACGACGGCACGACGCTGACCGGCCTCATCGCCGCCGAGGACGGTTCGTGGGTGGAGCGTCTTACGGGCGGCGACCCCGACGCGCTCGGCCGGGAGCTGGTCGATGCGAGTTCTCGTCACGCGTGAGGAGCTCGTCCCGCGCGTCGAGGCGCTCGGGCACGACGCCGTCCTGTGCCCGTTGATCCGGGTCGAGCCGCTCGGCGACGACCCGCTCGACCTGTCGGTGTGGGACTGGGTGGTCGTGACGAGCGCGAACGGCGCGCGCGAGCTCGGGCGCCGGCTCGTGGCCCCGCCTCACCATCTGGCGGCGATCGGCCCGGGCACAGCCGACGCGCTGCGCGACGCAGGGCTCGAGCCCGACCTCGTCCCGCGCGTCCACACGCAGGAGGGCCTGCGCGACGAGCTTCCGCCGGGACGGCGAACGCTCCTCGCCGCCGCCGAGGGCGCGCGCCGCGACGTGCTCGACGCCGAGTTCCTGCCGCTCTACCGCACGGTCGAGCTGCAGCCCGACGTTCCGCCGGCGGACGTTGCGCTGCTCATGTCGGGGTCGGGCGCTCGCGCGCTCGCCGCGTCGGGGGCGCATATGCCCGTCGTCGCCATCGGCCCGCAGACGGCGGCGGAGGCACGGCAGGCCGGCCTCGAGGTCGTCGCGGTCGCGGAGACGCACGACCTCGACGGACTCGTCGAAGCCTTAGGGTCGCTCTGATGTTCATCACGTTCCTAACCGACTTCGGGCTCGAGGACGACTTCGTCGGCACGTGCCACGGGGTGATGAAGCGGATCGCGCCGGACGCGCAGATCATCGACGTCACGCACGGCATCAAGCCCGGACGGATCCTCCAGGGCGCGCTCGTGCTCGCAAACACGCTCGCGTACATGCCTGCAGGCGTCCACCTGGCGGTCGTCGATCCCGGCGTCGGCGGCTCGCGGCGCCCGCTCGTGCTCGAGGATGCGGAAGGACGCAGGTACGTCGGCCCCGACAACGGACTGCTCCTTCCTGCGGCCGACCGATTCGGCGGTGTCGCCGCTGCGCACGAGCTCGCCAACCCGGCGTATGCGCTCGAGCGCGTGTCGCGGACGTTCCACGGCCGCGACCTCTTCTCGCCGGCGGCCGCGCATCTTGCGAACGGCGTGCCGATCGCAGAGCTCGGGCCACCGATCGCCGCCGGAGAGCTCGTTCGCCTGGAGGTGCCGCGACCGGAGATCGACGGCTCGTCGATCCGCGCGAGCGTGCTCGCGGTCGACCGGTTCGGCAACGCTGCGCTGAACGTGACGCGCGAACAGCTCGAGGAGGCCGAGATCGTTCCCGGCACGCAGGTCGAGGTCGTCGTCAACGGCCAGGAGTACTTCGCCGTCACCGCACGGACGTTCGCCGACGCGCGCACCGGCGATCTCATCCTGTACGAGGACAGCTACCGCAACGTTGCAGTCGCCGTCTCGCGTGGCAGCGCCGCCGAGCTGCTCGCGGTGGACGAGGGAAGCGACATCCTCATTCGCACGTGAACGCGCAGCTCGTCGCGCGGAGGATCACCGACGCGGTCGTCCGCCGCCCGTGGACGTGGCGGTTCTTCCGCAACCGGATGCAACGCGTCTTCGACGAGCTCGCGCCGACGTGGGAGACGCGTCTCGGGCCGCATCACCTGGCCGCGTTGAAGCAGGCCGTCGACGGGCTCGAGCCGCGCAGCATCCTCGACGTCGGCACGGGGACCGGCAAGGCGGCACTCGCGCTCGCCGAGTGGTTCCCGGATGCGGACGTCGTCGGCGTCGACCTCTCGCCTGTGATGGTGGCGGAGGCCGAGCGGCAGGCGGCCGGACGCGTGCGCTTCCAGGTTGCGGACGCCGCGAGCCTCTCGTTTCCCGACCGCTCGTTCGACCTCGTCGTGCTCATGAACGCGATCCCGTTCTTCGACGAGCTCGCCCGCGTCACCGCGCCCGGCGGGGTCGTCGTCAGCTCGTTCTCGCGGGGATCGGAGACGCCGATCTACGTGCCGGACGAGCGTCTGCGCCGCGAGCTCGGCCGCCGCGGCTTCGGAGATTTCGCCTCGTTCGAGGCGTCTCCGGCGACGGCATTTCGCGCGCGGAAGTTGTAGGGTCCAGCCCAACGACGTTCGCGACACGGTTCACCGGTCCGGACGCCGCAGGCCCCCGAAAACGCTCACGCGTGTTCGGGGGCCATTGTCGTCTCAGGCGTCTAGAACCAGCTGATGTGCTGCTGCAGCACCGGCACGAGGAAGTAGAGGACGAACGCCCCCGCCGCGATCCACATGAACGGGTGGATGCGCTTCCATTCGCGTCGCGCGGCGCAGATGACGACGTACGTGATGAACCCGAACCCGATCCCGTTCGTGATCGAGTACGTGAACGGCATGATCATGATCGCGAGCGCGGCCGAGAGGCCGATCGCGAGATCGTGGAAGTCGATGCCTGCGAGCCGCGACTTCGCGTCGCCGCCTTCGGCCTCGCCCTCCGCCTCCGTGAGCGTCGAGATCATGAGCCAGCCGACGACGACGAGTGCCGCGGCGGTCGCCTGCGCGGGAACCATCCCGATCAGCGGGCTGATGAACATGAACGGGAAGAACAGGACGCCCGCGACGACGGCGACCCAGCCGGTGCGGCCGCCGGCGGCGACGCCGGAGCCGGACTCGATGAAGGTCGTCGCCGACGAGGACGACGCGAAGCCGCCCGCCATCGCGGCTGCGCCGTCGACGATCAGCGCCTTCTTGAACTGCGGGATGTCCCCGTCCTTCGTCACGTAGCCGGCCTGCTTGCCGACGCCGATGCTCGTGCCCGAGAAGTCGAAGAAGTCGCTCAGGAAGAGCGAGAACACCCACACGATCGACGCGACGACGCCGAGCTCGGCGCCGCTGAAGGAGTGGAAGCTGATGTTGCCGAGCAGCGTGAAGTTCGGCTTCGCGTACAGGTGGCTCCAACCCGGCCACACCGCACCTGCCGCCTTGCCGAACGCGTGGTAGTTCGTGGCCTTGTTGATGATCGTCGCGAGGATCGTCGTCCCGACGATGCCGACGAGCAGGTCGCCGCGGAAGCGGATCGCGCGGAGCGCGAAGGTGAAGACGAGCCCGAAGATGGCCACGAAGACCGGCCACGTCGTGAAGCTGCCGAGCCCGACCGGTGTCGCGTGGCTTGGATCCTGCGCGATGATGCCCGCGTTGTAGAGCCCGATGAACGCGATGAAGAGGCCGATGCCGATGGCGATCGCCTTCTTCAGCTCGAGCGGGATCGCCTTGAAGATGAGCTCGCGGAGGCCGCTGACGGCGAGAACGACCATCGCGACGCCCTCGAGGACGACGAGGCCCATCGCCTCGGGGAACGACGTCTTGCCGCTGGCGACGAGGCCGTAGGCGACGACGGCGTTCAGGCCCATGCCCGGCGCGATCGCGAACGCGTAGTTCGTCGACAGCCCCATCAGGATGGACAGGACTCCCGCGACGAGGCACGTGCTCGTGAGCACGGCTGCGAACGGGAGCGCCGCTCCGTGCACCGGCTTCACGCCGGCGAGGATCGACGGGTTGACGAAGATGATGTACGACATCACGACGAACGTCGTGGCGCCGGCCATCGTGTCTCGGCCGAGCGTGGTGCCTCGCTCGGCGAAGCCGAAGTAGCGCTCCAGGACCGAGTCCCGGAACGTCGCAGCAGCGGTGCTCATGAAGCGAACCCTCCCATGGGAGTGACGATGACCAGCAAGCGCGACGCTAGTGCGTCGGCCAGACGGATCTCAATGGGACGGGCGAGCGCTTTTCGCGCAAATTGCGAAGAAGTGGCGAGGGCCGGACTCGAACCGGCGACACCCCGGTTTTCAGCCGAGTGCTCTACCAGCTGAGCTACCTCGCCGCGGCGGGGAAGTCTAGCTATCGACCTGCGCGGCCCGTACGGCCCGCAGGCGCTGCACGAGGCTGTCGACGAGGTCGCCCTTCATGAGCACCGCATCGGCGCCCGCTTCGCTGACGGCCTTGTGCAGCTCGGGCGCGGCGTCGCCCGTGAGCGCGATGAGGCAGAGGTTCGGGTGGTCCTTGCGCAGCCGCGCGACCGCGGTCACCCCGTCCACGACCGGCATGTGCAGGTCGATCACGACGGCATCCGGATCGAGCTCGTCCGCGAGCTCGATCGCGTCCAGTCCGTTCTCGGCGGTGCCTGCGACCGTCAGGACCGGCTGATGCTCGATGAGGGGGCGAAGGGACTCGAGGAAGTCGCGGTCGTCGTCCACGAGGAGGACGCGCACCGGTACCGCAACCGTCCCGTCCGGCTGTTCCACGGGAGGACGTTAGCCTTGCTGCGGTGAGCGTGCAACCGCAACGCAGGGAGATCGCGCTGATCGGCGCACTGCTCGACCTCGGGGCCGGCCGGCGCGGCGTCGACATGGGGCCGTCGGCGATTCGCTACGCCGAGCTCGAGCAGCATCTCGAGCGCACGCTCGGGATCCACACCGTCGATCTCGGCAACGTCGTCGCGCCCGTCGCGGAGTCGACCGAGGCGGGCGACGAGCGCGCGCGCTTTCTTCCGCAGATCCTTGCGCTCTGCGACGAGGTGGCACGGCTCGTGGTCGAGGCGAAACGCGCCGGACAGATGCCGCTCGTGCTCGGCGGCGACCACTCTGTCGCGCTCGGCAGCCTCGTCGGGATGGCGTCGCTGCACGGTCCGGGAGGCGTCCTCTGGATCGACGCGCACGGTGACCTGAACACGCCGGAGTCGTCGCCGAGCGGGAACGTCCACGGGATGGTCCTGGCAGCCGCGCTCGGCCTCGGCGGCGAGGTGTTCTCGCGGCCGGGGTGGACGCTCCCGGCGATCGAGGCCGGCCACATCTCGCTCTTCGGCGTCCGGTCGCTCGACCAGGGCGAGCGCGAGCTCCTGAAGCACCTCGACGCGAAGGTGTTCACGATGGCCGACATCGACCGTGTCGGCGTCGAGCCGTGCATGCGCGAGGCGATCGCGCATGCCTCCGGCGCCGGGTTCTTCCACGTGAGCCTCGACCTCGACGTCGTCGACCCCGAGACGGCGCCGGGCGTCGGCACGCCCGTGCGCGGCGGCCTCTCCTACCGTGAGGCGCACCTCGCGATGGAGGTCGTCGCCGAGGTCGGTGAGCCGGACTCGTTCGACGTCGTCGAGGTGAACCCGGTGCTCGACCGCGAGAACGCCACGGGCAAGCTCGCCGTCGAGCTGATCGCTTCGGCCTTAGGTGCGCGGATTCTGTAGGAACCGCTCGACCGCGTCGGCGGTCTCGTCGAACGCGGACCACATGACCATGTGCAGGCCCGGGATGGTGACGACCTCGACGCGGCCGTCGTACGCCGCGAGATGCTCGTCGCGAACGAGCCCGTACGCCGGTGCATAGACAAGCAGCGTCGGCGCGGTCAGCGACTCCGGCGGCGGCGAGGACGTGGCGAGCTCGCGGTAGATCGAGACGACGGCGTCCTGCGACGTCCGGCGTCGCAGGCGGCCGTCCGGGAGGACGTCGTGGTGGAGCGGGACGTCCGCGAGCGCTCGTGCGAGGTCGATGATGCCGGCGTCGTGGCGGCTCGCGACCGACTCCTCCGCCGACGCGACAACCGGGTCGACGCCTTCGACCTCGGCCATGAACTCGGCGACGTGCGGGAGGATGTCGATCGCCGGATCGAGCAGCACCGCGCGGTCGATCCGCTCGGGATGGCGGGCCGCGAGCTCGAGGACGAGACGGCCGCCGAACGAGTGGCCGACCCAGTGCGGCTGCTCGAGCCCGAGGTCGTCGATCGTCTCCACGAGGTCGGCGACATGTGTCTGAAAGTCCCACGGCCCGTCCCAGCCGGAGCGCCCGTGCCCGCGCAGGTCGGGTGCGACGACGTGGAAGCGTTCCGCCCACCGTTCCTCGGCCAGCTGCTTGAAGCGCTCGCCGTGGGCGGTGACCCCGTGCAGCGCCACGACCGTCGGCGAGCCCGGGTCGCCCCATTCGTACACGTGGAGCTTCATTCGGGTCGGTAGTACTTCCGGCCCTTGAGCTCGTCGGGGAGATAGTCGACCTCGAAGCCGCTCGGGTCGTCGTGGGGATAGACGTACCCCTCACCGTGGCCGAGCTTGCGGCCGTACCAGCTGCCGTCGCGCAGCGACTTCGGCGGCTTGATCGTGCCGTGCTCCTGTACGTCTGCCGCCGCCTCCTTGATCGCGACGTAGCTCGCGTTCGACTTCGGTGCGAGCGCGAGATAGATCGCCGCTTGCGCGAGATTGAGTCGCGCCTCCGGCAACCCGACGTGCTCGACCGCTTGCGCGGCGGCGACGGCGACGACGAGCGCCTGCGGGTCGGCGTTGCCGATGTCCTCGGATGCGAGCACGATCATGCGCCGCGCGATGAAGCGCGCGTCCTCGCCACCCTCGAGCATCGCGGCGAGGTAGTACACCGCCGCGTCGGGGTCCGAGCCACGCATCGACTTGATGAATGCCGACGTGAAGTCGTAGTGCGCATCCGTCGCCTTGTCGTAGTCGACGGGACGCTTGCGCGCGGCGTCCTCGACGTTCGCCTCCGTCACGGGACCGCTCGCCGTCTCGGCCGCGAGCTCGACGATGTTGAGCGCGCTGCGTGCGTCGCCGCCCGCGCGGCGCGCGATCAGCTCGACCACGTCGTCCGACGCCTCCGCGCCGACCTCGGCGAGCCCGCGCCGGACGACGACCGCCATCTCCACGTCGGAGAGCGTCGCGAGCTCGTAGATCTGCACGCGCGACATGAGCGCCGAGTTCACCTCGTAGTACGGGTTCTCGGTCGTTGCACCGATGAGCGTGATCAGGCCTTCCTCGACCGCCGGCAGGAGCGCATCCTGCTGCGCCTTGTTGAAGCGGTGGATCTCGTCGAGGAAGAGGATCGTGCGGCGGCCGCTCGTTCCGAGACGTTCACGCGCGCGCGCGAGGACCTCGCGCACGTCCTTGACCGTCGCGGACACGGCCGAAAGCTCTTCGAAGGCCGCCCCCGTCGACGCGGCGACGATGCGCGCGAGCGTCGTCTTCCCGGAGCCGGGCGGCCCGTAGAAGATCGACGAGCGCACGCGGTCCTCCGCGATCGCCTGCCGCAGCG
>DASXLN010000086.1:0-4270 GCA_036496165.1 Gaiellaceae bacterium
CTCCATACGTTCACCTGGGACGCCAACAGCCCGATCGACGCGAATACGCTTGCGACGACGATCGGCGCGGCCTCCGGCACGCTGAACGACAAGAACGCCGAGGGCGCCGTCTACACGATCGAGTGGGCGCCGAACGCAACGGCCGTCGCATTGGTGACCGTCGACGGCACCGCGCTGACGAACCGGAACGAAGTGCAGGAGATCGACGTGAAGAACGCCGACAACGGCACCTTCGGTCTCAGCTTCGGCACCAACGCGCTCACGCCCTTCAACGAGCTCGCCTGGAACGCGAACCCGACCGGTAGCGACGCCACGACGGCGTTCAACACACTGTTCGGTTCCGGCAACTACTCGGTCGATGGGAGCAGCACCGCCGGCCATTACGTCATCGACTTCCAGGGGTCGAACGCGAGCAAGGACGTCGGCGTTATCGGCGTCACCGACACGAGCAAGCTCGTGGGTGCCATGACCGACGGCAACGTCACCGGCGCGAACTTCTCCGTGACTGTCACGAACGAGCCCGCGGTCGAGACGGAGATCAGCCAGGACGCCGCGGTCTCCGCGACGACCGTCACCGACGGCACGAGCACGACGAACGAGGTGCAGCAGCTCGTCATCAAGGCGTCCAGCGGCACCTACACCCTCAGCTTCGGCGGCCAGACGACGGCCGCCCTCGCTTTCAACGCCAACGCGGCCACGATTCAGACGGCACTCGCGGGGCTGTCGACGATCGGCTCCGGGAACATCGCCGTATCGCCCCAGAGCCTCGGCATCGCGTTCCTCATCACGTTCCAGGGGACGCTCGGGAACAAGAACGTGAACCAGCTCGGCGCCGCCAGCTCGGTCACCGTCCCCGAGGTTCAGAACGTCGACCTGCTCAACGCCACCGGCGGCACCTTCACCCTGACGCTCGACGGCAAGACGAGCGGCAAGATCGCCTACAACGCCGACGCGACGCTCGATCAGACGAACAACCCGAGCGTCACGACGCAGCTCGCGAGCGTCCTCGGCGCCGGCGCCTTCACCGTCACGCCGGGAACCGCCGGCGCCGGACACTGGGTGATCACCTTCCAGCAGGGCGCGTCGCACGTCGACCAGCTCCTCGGCGACGGCGGCGGGCTCGAGAACGCGAACCCGCTCGCGACGCTGAACATCACCGGCTTCAACTCCACCGGCGGCGGGTGCATGTCGACGAGCCCGAACTCCTGCCCGCAGGTGATCGCGCAGCAGCTGCAGATCGCGCTCGACGCGCAGGCCGTTGCCCAGGGCCTCGAGCCCATCGACCACGTCGATTCGACGACGCATGCGATCGCCGTGCACGTGACGAGCGGCGGTACGAGCGGCGGGTCGCCCTACGGCGGCAACGCGGCTCCCAACGACCAGGCTTTCGAGATCGACCTTGCGCCGTCGATCACGGGCGGCGGCTCGACCGGATCGTTCACCATCACCGAGACCGGCGGTACCTTCACGCTGACGCTGAACAGCGGCCCGATGATGGCGACGACCTCAGCGCTGAGCGTCGGTTCAGGCGCGAGCGTCGTGCAGGCGGCGATCGGCGTGCTGCTGGCGGCGCTCAACACCGGCACGACCGCGAACGTGGCCTTGAGCGGCAAGACCTACACGGTCACGCTCACCGGCGGTACCGCAACGGTCGGCGAGCTGAGCGTGAAGGTTGAATTGACCGGCACTGCGACGATCGCGGGCAAGACGACGGCCGACGACATCGCGGCCGGCCTGCAGAAAGCGGTCCGGCAGACGCTTGCCGCGGCAGGCATCAGCTATCAGCCGACCGCCGTTGCGAGCGGCGGAGCCATCACGTACACGTCGGGCCAGTCGGGCTTCGACTTCGTGCTCTCGTTCCCGTCTCCCGTCGTGGCACAGGGCGGCTCGACCGGGCTTTCGCTCAGTACGCCCCCGGTGCAGTACACGTTCGATCCGAACCAGCCTGCTGTTGCCGTGTCGCGTCACGACGACGTGAGCGTCGCCGGTTACAACGATCCGTCGTTCCAGCAGCTCGGGCTCTCGAGCTCTCCGACGCAGGTCACGTACGCGTCCGCGCCGACGAGCGGCATCGACCTCGACTTCTTCGTGAACGGGAAAGAGATCCCGGTCTCGGTCGTCACGGCTGATCTCACGAGCGTCCAGACGATCGACGACCTGATCTCCGTGCTGCAGACCAAGATCGACGGCGCGATCGCGGATGCCGTCAGCGCCGGCGAGCTGCCGGCAGGCACGTATGCGATCACCGTCTGCCGCCCGAACATCGACCCGAAGGGCGAGCCCTGCGATCACATCGGCAACCGCATCCAGTTCGAGGCGCTTCCCGGGAACGGCAACGCGATCACCTCGCTCTCGCTCGACGTGCCCGCGTTCCTCGCCGGCGACACCGTCAACGGCGCCGTCACCGAGCTTGGCTTCCAGGCCGTCAGCGGCGCGACCCAGCGCGGCAAGGCCGGCTCGTTCTTCCTCCAGGACGTGATGCTCAGCGGCGAGGCGGCCGTCGCCATCCAGGACCTCGGCCTCACTGCCAACCTCGGGTTCCTCGGCGTCGCCGCCACCGCGACCGGCACGGCGACCAACGGCCTCCTGCTCGACCTGCACGCCACGTTCGCTCTCAAGAACCCGATGGCGGCGGCGGGCGCGCCGAACGACGCGTCAAACATCCTCGACCTCGGCGTCCTCGTCCACGCGATCACGGCCGGCCAGTTCCTGTACGACTCGACCAAGGCCGGCACCGGCGACGGCACGACGCCGCCGACCGGGTTCTTCTCGGGCTCGCTGCAGGGTGGCTTTGGAGTTGCGCTGAAGATCGCGCCCAACGGCGTCCTCGCCGGCCTCGGCGACTCGCTCAACGTAGAGCTCGACGTGTCGGTCGATTCGTCGACCTTCTGGTTCAACACCGACCCGACGCCGAGCTTCAACGTCCCGTCACCGACGATCAACTTCAAGGGCCCCGATCTCGATGCGATCCTCGCGAAGTTCCAGAACCTCAGCCTCAGCTCGATCGCGCAGGCCCTGCAGCTGCTCATCCAGTTCGTGCAGAGCCTGAGCAAGCCAGGGACGACGATCGGCAACCTGATGAGCGAGAAGCTGCCGCTCATCAACCAGAGCCTCAGCGACATCATCAACGTGGCTTCGAGCATCACGAACGAGATCCAGACCGCGATCACGAGTCCTGCGAGCGCGGTTCAGCAGCTCAACAACGTCCTGACGGCTGCGTTCGGCCTGCCGACGCCGTCCGCGGCAGTGGCCGAGCAGCACCATGGCTCGGCGACGGATGCGGAGGTCGAGACGCTCGTGCTGACGGCGGACGGCGGCAGCTTCACGATCAGCTTCACGTCGCCCAGCGGCTCGAGCGGCACCACGTCGCCGATTCCGTACAGCACGAACGCGGCGAGCGCGATCCAGACCGCGCTGAACAAGCTCGACGGCGTCGACGTCAGCGTCGCGAAGACGGGCACGGACACCTACACGATCACCTTCAACCATCCCGGTACGCGCGCACCGTTCTCCACCAACGTCTCGAACCTCGCGCGCGGACCGCCGCTCCTCACCTGGAACAACGGAGAAATCGACTTCAACTTCGACCTCAAGACCAGCGTCCAGAAGACCGTCCCGTTCGACCTCAGCCTCGCCGACCTCATCGGCAGCGGCGGTCTCGCGGACATCGCAAACGCCCTCATCGGCCTCGGCGGCAGCGGCAGCCTCACGCTCGATGCGTCGGCGGACCTCCATATCGCGCTCGGCCTGCAGCTCGGTCAGCACCTCGACATCGGCGACGGGCAGAACCTCGACACGAGCGGCGGCCAGCACGCGATCACGCTGACGAACAACGCCACCGGCGGCACCTTCACCCTCTCGTACGACGACGGCACGACGCTGCACACGTCGGCGGCGCTCGACTGGAACGTCTCGGCCGACAATCTGAAGTCGGCACTCTCCGGTCTGACGCTCTCGGTCAACACCGTTACGTGCACCGGTGGGACGAACTCCGCCGCTTGCGCGAGCGGCGTCTACACGATCGACCTCGGCGGCGCCCTCACCGACGGCCAGCTCGCGCAGCTGAAGGCCGACGGCGGCAGCCTCACCGGCAACCAGCAGAAGAGCATCAGCCTCGCGAACAACGCCAACGGCGGCACGTTCACGGCGACGTACAACGACGGCACAGCGCACACGACGGCGGCGCTCGCGTACAACATCTCCGCCGACGCACTCAAGACGGCTCTGTCCGGGATCACGCTGACGGTCACCTCCGTCTCCTGCCAGGGCA
>DASXLN010000087.1:0-2093 GCA_036496165.1 Gaiellaceae bacterium
GGCGACGAGGTCGCGCGCCGACAGCTCGGGCGCGAGCGCACGCGTGTAGTGCTGGTCGGCGTAGCCGAGCGCGCGCGAGCGGTAGTCGACGAGCCCGCGGCCGCGCAGCGTGCGCAGATCGTGGTCGAAGACGCGCACCGCCCCCGCCGAGGGGCGATCGAGCCCGGCGAGGATGCGCAGCAGCGTGCTCTTGCCGGAGCCGCTCGGTCCGAAGACGACGACGAGCTCGCCCTCCTCGATCTCGAGCGACAGTCCCTGCAGCGCGGCGGCTGCCCCCTCCTCCGACGGGTAGATGCGGAAGAGGCCGGTCGCTTCGACCGCGATCATCCGGTCCTCCGCACGGCGGCCGCCGCGGCGACGGTCGATCCCGCCGCGAGCGCGGCGAGCGCGATCGCGACGAGTGGCCAGTCGAACGACAGCTGCAAGGGCGGCAGCGGCGAGCCCGCGCCCGCGGTGACCGCGACGACGGCGACCACGAGGGCGGAGACGACGGCGCCCGCGCCGATGCCGCCGGCGATCCCGACCGCTGCAACCGTCTGGGCGCGCAGCAGGAGATGGCGCCGGAGCTCGGCCGGCGTCACGCCCTGCGCGGAGAGATCGAAGAGATCGCCGCTCTCGTCGCGCCGGTCGCCGACGACGCCGAGCAGCACGCCGACGGCGGCGAGCACGAGGCCGACGATGGCCGCGGCGAAAAGGAGCGCGAGCGATCCCCGCGCGAGTGGATCGCCACGGAGCGACGCTTCCGTCGCACGCTGCGACTGGATCGCGAGCGCTGGAACGTGCGGCGGCCTCGCGGTGTCGAGCCACACTTCGCTCGCGGTCGCCGTTCCCGGCTCGATCGTGTTCGCGGCCGTGAGCCAGGTCGGCAGGTCCGCGACGACGAGGCTCCCGTCGACGGACGGGAAGTGGCGCGCAACCGCGACGACGAGCCCGCGGATCGTCTCGTCCTCGACATGCAGCGGCACGATGTCGCCGACGCGTCCGAGGTCCGGCGAGACGACGACCGGCACCGGCGACCCCTCGAGCGGCTCCTGCGGCCGGACGATCGAGTCGGCCGCACGGTTGACGACGTAGCGCAGCGTCGTCCCGCGCACGTGGACGCCGTTCGTCCCGATCCATCCGGCGAAGCGACGATCGAGCCGGAGCGAGCCGACGGAGGCGTCGTTGACGGAGAGCGACGTCCCGCTCTCGCGGTGGCCTGCGACGAAAGCCGCCGTCTGCGGGAACGAGAGCCGCATCGCGACGACGCGGCCGCCGCGCGCCTCCGAGGGCACCTTCACGGTGACGGTGTGCGTCCCGCGCGCGAGCTCTCCGAGCGTGAGCAGCGTGAAATCGCCGCGCCGGTCGAGGACGTTCAGCTGGATGCCGATGCGGTCGCCGTCGACCATGACGGGGAACGTCACGGTGGAGGCGGCAGGCAGCTCGAACCCGCGCAGTCGCGGCGTCACCGGGGGCGCGAGCAGCGACGCGAGGGCGCGCGGTGACTGCGACGAGAAGTCGGAGCGCCAACCGTCGACGCGCGGGATCGACGCCGCCGGCAGCGCGAGCAGCGTGAAGTCGATCCCGCGGCTCGCCGTGACGAAGCCGTTGTCGCGCAGCACCGGCGTTCCGACGCCGCGCGGCAGGGCCTGCTGCACCGTGACGAGCTTGTTCAGGTCCTCCTGCAGGACGTACTGCGCGGGCACGGCGTACCGCGCCTGCTCCTGTTCGCCACGCTCGAGTGTCGAGCGGTACGAGAACGCGAAGAGCGCGACGCCCACGCTCAGGACGAAGAAGACGACCGAGAGCAGCACGCGGCCCGGTGACCGCGCGAGCGAGAGCAGCGCGAGCCGCATCGACGCGGGACCGCGGCGGCCGATCCACTCGAGCCCTCGCAGCAACGGCGAGAGCACGCGCGCCGCGACGACCGCGAGCACGAACAGCACGAGCCCCGGGAGTAGCAGCAGGAAGACGCCCGCGCCACCGCTCGACGCGAGCGTCGTCGTGTCGGTCTTGCCGCGCGCGAGCGCGAGGAGCACGGCGGCGAGCGCGCCGATCGCAGCGACGTCGGCCGCGGTCACTCGCAGTCCGCCGAACGCCACCCGCTCGACGCG
>DASXLN010000088.1:0-2550 GCA_036496165.1 Gaiellaceae bacterium
ATGGATTGGTACCGCGCTCGGCTCGCGGCTCTCGCCCGAAGTGACGGGCTGCGCGTCGGACCGACGTTCCGGCCGCGCCCGAGCGGCTGCTGATTCGACCCGGGCCGGATGGGGCACAACCGCGGCATGGCGACACTTGCACCGGACGCCTTGCTCGAGTGCGCCGGCTTCGACGTCGTCGGGCCGGACGGGACGATCGGACGTGTCGAAGAGGCGTGGCTCGGGCCTGACGACCCGGCCGGGATCGCGGCTGCTCGAGCTCGGCGGCGAGCTACCGCTTGCGCTTCATCCGGCGAGCGTGCACGAGCATGACCCGTCGATGCTGCGAACGATCGCGCTGTTCGTGCCGGCGCTCGGGCTGCTTATCGCGTTCGAGATCGCGCTGATGTTCACGGTGGCGTACCTCGTCACCGGGCGCGCGTATTGAGCCCGTAGTCGTAGTCGTTCGCGCGACGATGCGCGCGACCGATGCCGGGCTCGGCGCCGTGGTGCTGGTTGCGATCGTGGATCTCGGCAAGGAGGAAGCGCACGAGACGCGGGACCTCGCGACGGAGCGTGCTCACCAGCCAGCGCGTCATCGCCATGATCGCAGCGGCCGTCCGGTGGGCAACGTCGACGACCACGGGCGCTGCGGTCTCGTAGCCGTGCCGGAGCGCAGGACCTGCCTGGTGGTGCCGGCGGGCGAGCAGGATCTTCCGGGCGGGCACGACTGCGAGCACGTCCTCGGCCGGGATCGACCGCATTCGTCGCCGCTGCCTGCGGAGCACGATCGTGTCGGCACGGCCCAGGCCGGGCTGGCGTCCGACCGTCTCGACGACGCCGAGCGTTCGGTGGCCTGCGCGCACGACGAAGCCTTCGCACCGGCTGAGCCAGTAGTCGCAGACCGGGCTTCCGTTCGGGAACGACCTGTCGGGAGCGATCATCACAAAGGCGTTCCCGCGGTTCGCTGGGCGCAAAACTCTTTCAACGTTCGGAGTGCGTAAAGCGAGAGGCCCCGTCGCCGGGGCCCCTCGAGCCTTCGATCGCGGATGGAGCTAGCTGCAGCCGGTGTTCGTGCCGCAGTCGCGGCACGTGTAGCACGATCCGGTGCGGATCATGCGGCCGCCGCAGCGGGCGCACTCGACCGCGTCCTCCCACGAGTTGAAGAGGGCGGTCTGTCCCGGAGGCGGCGTCTCGCCCGGCTCCGCCGTCGCGGCGCCGTTCGCGTACCGGTCGGCCATCCGCGCCTTCACCTCGGGTGAGAGGATCCCGGCTTCCTCCTGCTGGTCGGCGGTGAGGAACTTCTTGCCGAACCAGCGGAAGATGTAGTCGACGATCGACTTCGCTGCGCGGATGTCCGGATCGTTCGTCATGCCGCTCGGCTCGAAGCGCATGTGCGACAGCTTCGAGACGTACACCTCGGGCGGCACGCCGTACTGCAGGCCCATCGAGACGGCAAGGCACAGCGAGTTCATCAGGCCGGCCATCGTCGTGCCGTCCTTGGCGATGTCGACGAAGATGTCGCCCGGGCTGCCGTCGTCGTACAGGCCGACGTGGATGTAGCCCTCGTGGTCGCCGACCTGGAACTTGCGGCCGACCTCGGTGCGGTCGAGCGGGAGACGTTTGCGCTCGCGCACGAGCACCGGCGGCGTCGCCGCGGTCGACTCCTTGCCCGAGCTCGACAGCGGCTGCGCGACCTTGCAGTTGTCGCGGTAGATCGCGATCGCCTTGACGCCGAGCTTCCACGCGTCGACGTAGAGGCTCATGACGTCCTCGACCGTCGAGTCCTCCGGCATGTTCACCGTCTTCGAGATCGCGCCGGAGATGAACGGCTGGACGGCGCCCATCATCTTCACGTGGCCGAGGTAGTGGATCGCCCGGTCGCCGACGGCGCAGTCGAACACGGGGAAGTGCTCGGCCTTGACGTACGGCGCGCCGACGACCGTGTTGCGCTCGTCGACGAACGCGACGATCTCGTCCGTCTCGCGCGGCGCGTAGCCGAGTTTCTCGAGCGCCATCGGCACCGTCTTGTTCACGATCGTGATGTCGCCGCCGCCGACGAGCTTCTTCGACTTCACGAGTGAGAAGTCGGGCTCGACGCCGGTCGTGTCGCAATCCATCATGAAGCTGATCGTCCCGGTCGGCGCGAGCACTGTCGCCTGCGCGTTGCGGAAGCCGGCGACCTCGCCGAGGTTCAGAGCGTCGTCCCACGCCTTGCGGCATGCGGTGAGCAGGTCGCCCGGCACGACGTCGCTGTTCTCGATGTTGCCGACCGACGCGCGATGCTTCGCGATGACGCCGATCATCGGCGCCCGGTTCACGGCGTAGCCGTCGAACGGCCCCATGCGCTTCGCGATCTCGGCCGACTTCCTGTACGCACGCCCGGTCATGAGCGCCGTGATCGCCGCCGCGTAGGCGCGGCCCTCGTCGGAGTCGTACGGCAGGCCGCGCGCCATGAGCAGCGCGCCGAGGTTCGCGTAGCCGAGGCCGAGCTGGCGGAACCGCTTCGCGTTGCGCTCGATCTCGGGCGTCGGATACGACGAGTAGCCGACGAGGATCTCCTGCGCGAGG
>DASXLN010000089.1:0-1785 GCA_036496165.1 Gaiellaceae bacterium
ACCGGGCGCCGGATTCCCGGCGTCGTGCCGTTCGGCGGGGTCCACGCGCCGATCTCGGTGGTGCGCATGGCCGTGGGCGACGCCTACGGCGCGAAGGAATGGCGCGAGGGCGAAGGCGACAACGAGGTCGCGTTCCGCACGGAGCGGATCGAGCGGCACGTCTGCCGCGCCGTCGCCGAGTTCGCGTTCCGCGAGGCCAAGCGCACGGGGGCGAAGGTGTTCGGCGGCCCGAAGTACACCGTGTCGCCGACGTACGAGGGGATGCTCAAGGAGGAGATGGACGCAGCCGCGGAGCGTCACCCGGCGGTGCCGTATGAGCCGCAGCTGATCGACGCGACCTTCGCGCTGCTCGTCGCGTCGACCGGCGATCCGCTCGTGATCCCGGCGCTCAACCGCGACGGCGACATCCTCTCCGACCTCGTGCTGCCGCTGTTCGGGTCGATCGCCGGCTCGGAGTCGATGCTCGTCGCATTCGACGGAGACGACCTCGAGCCGACCGCGCTGATGGCCGAGGCGGCGCACGGCACAGCGCCGTCGCTCGAGGGCAAGGACGTTGCGAACCCGATGGCGATGATCCTCGCGGTCGCAGCGCTGCTCGCGCAGTCGAACACCGGTAACGTGGCGGGCCGGGCAATTCGCGAGGCTGCGCTCGAAGCCGTCGCGCAAGGGACGAAGACGGCTGACCTTGGCGGCGGCGCGTCGACCACGGAGTACACCGACGACGTGATCCGCCTGACGAAGGCAAAGCTCGAGAACAAGGGAGGAACATGACGACGCTCAAAGACCGGCCGAACACCGCACTCCTCGTGATCGATGTGCAGAGAGGCGCCGTCGACGGAGGTCACGAGCGCGACGCGGTTGTCGCAAACATCGCGAGCCTCGTCGAGCAGGCACGAGGGGAAGCTGTCCCTGTCGTGTGGGTCCAGCACTCCGACGGCGGGCTCGTGCACGGGAGCGACGAGTGGCAGATCGTGCCGGAGCTCTCACCGGACGAGTCCGAGCCGCGCGTCGAGAAGAGTTACGGCGACTCGTTCGAGGACACCAACCTCGAGGAGGTGCTGTCGGGCCTCGGTGTCGGCCGGCTCGTCGTTGTCGGCGCGCAGACCGACATGTGCATCCGCTCGACGCTCCACGGCGCGTTCGCGCGGGGCTACGACGCGACGCTCGTCAGCGACGCCCATACGACCGAGGACCTGACGGCCTGGGGCGCACCGCCGCCGGACAAGGTGATCGCGCACACGAACATGTACTGGTCCGGCCAGACCGCGCCGGGGCGGACCGCCGGCACGATCGAGACCAAGGACGTCGACCTGGGCGCTACAGGCTGACGAAGACTTCGGCGATCACCGGGTCGAACTGCGCGCCGGCGCAGCGCTCGACCTCGGCGACTGCTTCTTCGTGCGAGATCGCCGACCGGTACGGCCGGTCGGTGGTCATCGCGTCGTACGCGTCTGCGACCGCGAGGATGCGCGCCTCGAGGGGGATCTCGTCGCCGCTCAGCGCGTCCGGATAGCCGTCGCCGTCCCACCTCTCGTGGTGATGGAGGACGCAGTCGAGCGCGCGGCGCAGCGAGCCGATGCCTTCGAGCATGCGAGTCCCGGCGACCGGGTGCGCGCGGATCTGCTCGAGCTCCTCTGGCTCCAGCGCCGCCGGCTTGCGCAGGATCGCGAGATCGACGGCGAGCTTGCCAATGTCGTGCAGAGGGCCCCCGGCGCGGATCGCCTCGATCTGCGTCCGGCCGGCGCCGAGCGCCTCGGCCAGGTGCAGCGCGAGCGCGGTCACGCG
>DASXLN010000090.1:0-5060 GCA_036496165.1 Gaiellaceae bacterium
CGTGCGCAAGAACGGCTTCGAGCAGGTGCTCGTCGGCGTCTCGGGGGGCATCGACTCGGCGCTCACGGCTGCGCTCGCGGTCGAGGCGCTGGGACCGGACGCCGTGCATTGCGTGTCGATGCCCTCGCGGTACTCGTCGGAGGCGACACGAACAGACGCCAGCCGGCTCGCCGAGAGCCTCGGCTGCGCCTTCCGGGAGATCCAGATCGAGCGGGTCTTCGAGGCGTTCCTCGGCGTCCTCGCTCCGGTCTTCACCGGACGTGAGCCCGACCTCACCGAGGAGAACCTGCAGGCGCGGATCCGCGGCACGCTGCTGATGGCGCTCTCGAACAAGTTCGGCTGGCTGCTCGTCGCCACCGGCAACAAGTCGGAGCTCTCCGTCGGCTACGCGACGTTGTACGGCGACATGGCCGGCGGGTTTGCGCTGCTGAAGGACGTCTTCAAGACCGACGTCTTCCGCCTCTCGAGGCACCTGGGCACGATTCCCCAGTCGATCATCGACCGCGCGCCGAGCGCGGAGCTGCGCGACGACCAGCTCGACGAGGACTCGCTGCCGCCGTACCCGGCGCTCGACCAGGTGCTCGAGGCGTACCTCGGCGTGCTCGCACCGTTCTTCGCCGGGCGCGAGCCGGACCTGACCGAGGAGAACCTGCAGGCGCGCATCCGCGGCACGCTGCTCATGGCGCTCTCGAACAAGTTCGGCTGGCTCCTCGTCGCGACCGGCAACAAGTCGGAGCTCTCCGTCGGATACGCGACGCTGTACGGCGACATGGCCGGAGGCTTCGCGCTGCTCAAGGACGTCTACAAGACCGACGTCTTCCGTCTCTCGCGCCATCTCAACGAGCAGGCTGGGCGGGAGCTCATCCCGCAGTCGATCATCGACCGCGCCCCGAGCGCCGAGCTGCGCGACGACCAGCTCGACGAGGACTCGCTCCCGCCGTACCCGGCGCTCGACCGGGTGCTCGAGGCGTACGTCGAGCAGGACCGCTCGCTCGAGGAGCTCTCCGCCGACGGCTTCGACCCCGACGTCGTCGAGCGGGCCGTCGCGATGATCGACCGCGCCGAGTACAAGCGCCGGCAGGCGCCGCCCGGCGTCCGCCTCCGGCCGAAGGCGTTCGGACGCGACCGGCGAACGCCGATTACGAACCGCTGGCGCAGCTAGCCAGCTGACGAAACCAGCGCAGACGCTCGTCCCACGGTACGGCGGCGTTCGCCGGCGACGTCGACGGCAGGACGAAGAGCCTCGTCTCCCCGATCGTGCGCTCCTGGACGCCGAGCTCCGGCCGCTCGCCGAAGGTGCCGCGATACGCCTCCTTGCCCACGAACGCGATCCAGCGCGGCTTCAACTCGAGCGCGATGCGCTCGATGTGCACGCGATCGAAGTCCCCCTTGCGCAGGTCGCCGGAGCCGGGCGTCGTGCGCGCCGCTGCGTTCGTCGCGCCGATCCCCTCGTGCAGGAGCTCGAACTGCTCCTGCGGATCGAGGAGGCGCGACGTGAAGCCGGCAGCGTGGAGAAGGCGCCAAAAGTCGTTGCGCGGGTTGGCAAAGTGCGCGTGCGCAGCGGCGGACACACGCCCGGGATTGATCCCGCAGAAGACCACCCGGAGGCCGGGGGCCAGGACGTCCGGAACGGCGCTAGGAACGGCGTCGCCGGCAAAGCCGGCTCGGCCTCTTATGGTCGGCATCGCAAGCGACGCCTAAGCGGCGTCGAGCTCTTCGTCCACCCGCGCGTCGATCCGCTCTTCGAAGATCTGCCGGATAGCCTCACCGGAGATCGAGGTCGCGTAGCGCGGCCGCCTGGGCTCGAGCTTGACGAGCGTCACCGTCGGCTCCCAACCCCGGTAGCAGCGGGCGTAGCACTCGTCCTCGGACAGCGACCGCAGCCGTCGCACTCCCGCAGCCTAGGTCCAGGTCCGGACGACACCGCTATTCGAGCGGCGCCATCGTCAGCCCGTGCCCGGCGAGCTGCTCCCAGTACAGCTCGGCGTGCTCGCGGTCGCCGGACCACACGATCGCCTGGCCGTAGTCGTGGATGCGATTCGCGAAGCGCATGCCGGCGCCGTAGTCGACGCCCGGGAGGACCGACGAGAGCGCGAACGCGACGCCCTCGAACGTGTTGTGGTCGTCGTTCAGGACGATCACGCGCCAGGCGCGGCCGAGACCGCTGCCGCCGCCGCGGCGCAGACGCTCCTTCGGAGGCGCAAGAGTGCTCACGGGCGACAGGGTAGTGTCCCGCCGTGGCTGCGATCGCGTTCGACGTGGATGCCGTCCGCGCGCGCTTCACCGCGCTCCAAGCCGGGACCGCGTTCTTCGACGGCCCCGGAGGCACGCAATGCCCCGACTCGGTCGTCGACGCGATCGCGTCGTACCTGCGCGAGTCGAACGCGAACCTCGGCGGCCACTTCGACAACAGCAGGCGCAGCGACGCGCTCGTCGCGCAGGCGCGCCTGAGCGCCGCGTCGTTCCTCTCGTGCGAGGCGGACGAGACGATCTTCGGCGCGAACATGACGACGCTCAACTTCGCGCTCTCGCGCACCGTCGAACGCACGCTCGGCGACGGGGACGAGATCGTCGTCACGCGACTCGACCACGACGCGAACGTGTCTCCGTGGCTCGAGCTCGCACACGACCTCGACCTCACCGTCCGGTTCGCCGACATCCGCGACGACACGACGCTCGACCTCGACCACCTCGAGAGCCTCCTGAGCGAGCGGACGAAAGTGGTCGCGTTCCCGCTCGCGTCGAACGCCGTCGGCACGCTCACGGACGCGCGCCGCGTCACCGAGCTCGCCCACCGGGTCGGCGCGCTCGCATGGGCCGACGCGGTGCATTACGCCCCACATGGGCCGATCGACGTCGCCTCGCTCGGCGTCGACGTGCTCATCTGCTCGCCGTACAAGTACTTCGGGCCGCACCTGGGTCTCGCGTACGTCCGCGCCGATCTCGCCGAGTCGTGGCGCACGTACAAGGTGCGTCCCGCGCACCATCGATTCGAGACGGGCACGCTCCCGCACGAGCTCCTCGCGGGATTCGTCGCGGCGGTCGACTACATCGACGAGCTCGGCTGGGACGCGATCCGCGCGCATGAGCGCACGCTCGGCGAGCGCTTCCTCGCGGGCCTCCCCGACAGCTGCACGCTCTACGGGCTCGCGACGATGGACGGACGCGTGCCGACGTTCGCATTCAACGTCGCCGGAGCCCAGCCGCGCGCCGTCGCCGAGCGCCTCGGAGAGCTCGACATCGCGGTCTGGGACGGCAACTACTACGCGGTCGAGGTGATGGACCGGCTCGGGCTCGGCGACGAGGGCGCCGTCCGGGCGGGCTTCGTGCACTACAACACCGTCGCCGAGGTCGACCGGCTCGTCCACGCGCTCGAGGCGATGTGACCGACGTCGTCGAGCTCCTGCGCGACCTGCTGCGCTTCGACACGACGAACCCGCCGGGAAACGAGGGCGCGTGCATCGCGCACGTGCAACGTCTGCTGGAGGAAGCAGGCGTCGAGACGCGCATCGTGGCGAAGGACGAGTCGCGGCCCAATCTCATCGCGCGCCTGCGCGGTGCGGGCGATGCACCGCCGCTGCTGCTGTACGGCCATGTCGACGTCGTCACCACGGCGAATCAGGAATGGCAACACCCGCCGTTCGCGGGCGAGCTCGTCGACGGCTGGGTCTGGGGGCGCGGCGCGCTCGACATGAAGAGCGGGGTCGCGATGATCGTCGACGCGTTCCTGCGCGCGGCGCGCGGCGAGCTGAAGCCGCGCGGCGACGTGATCCTCGCCGTCCTCAGCGACGAGGAGAACGGCGGCGACTTCGGCGCGCGCTTCCTCTGCACCGAGCACGCGGAGCTCTTCGAGGGCGTCCGCCACTCGCTCGGCGAGTTCGGCGGCGCGTCGCAGGCGATCGGCGGCCGTCGCTTCTATCCGATCCAGGTCGCGGAGAAGCAGATCTGCTGGCTGCGCGGCCGCGTGCGCGGGCCGGGCGGCCACGCGGCGATGGGCGTCAAGGGCGCAGCGATGGGCAAGACCGGCCGGATCCTCGCCCGACTCGACTCCGGCCGCCTCCCCGTTCACGTCACCCCGGTCGCGCGCGCCTGGATCGAGTCGATGGCTGACGCACTGCCGAGGCCGCAGTCGTACGTGCTCCGCTCGCTGCTCGATCCTCGGCTCGCGGAGCTGACGCTGCGCGCGCCGGTGCCGGAGCTGCGCATCCTCGACCGCGCGCTGCGCAACACCGTCACTGCCACGATCGTGCACGGGGGCGCGAAGATCAACGTCGTCCCGTCGGAGATCGAGCTCGAGCTCGACGGCCGCTCCCTTCCCGGCTTCGGGCCCGACGATCTGATCCGCGAGATCCAGACGCTCGTCGGCACGGATCTCGAGCTCGAGGTCGTCCGCCACGATCCGTACCCGGCGCACTCGGACCTCTCGCAGATGCCGCTGCTTTCGGAGATCCTGCGCGAGCTCGACGACGAGGCCGTGCCGACGCCGATGCTGCAGGTGGGCGTCACCGACGGCCGCTTCTTCGCCGACATCGGCATCCAGACGTACGGGTTCCTGCCGTTGAGCCTGCCGGACGGCTTCGAATTCACGAAGCTCATCCACGCCGCCGACGAGCGCGTGCCGGCGGACGCGGTGCGGTTCGGCGCCGAGGCGGTCGGCCGCGTGCTCGAGCGCTACAGCGGATGAAGATCGTCGTCTTCGGCGGGACGAAGTTCCTCGGCCGCGGAGTCGTCGACGCGGCACGTGAGCACGAGCTCACGCTCGTCAACCGCGGAACGACGAGCCCGGAGCTGTATCCGGACGTCGAGCAGATCCATCTCGATCTGACCGGCGACCTCGGCGCGCTTGCCGGCCGCACCTGGGACGCGGCGATCGACATGGACCCGACGCAGCTGCCGCGGCACACGCGCCGGCGGGCGGAGGCGGTCGACGTCGGCCACTACGTCTTCGTCTCCACCATCTCCGTGTACTCCGACACGTCGAAGCCGATCGACGAGTCGTCGCCCCTCTTCGAGCCGCCCGATCCCGAGCCGGAGACGTTCGACCCGGAGCTGTACGGCAA
>DASXLN010000091.1:0-31081 GCA_036496165.1 Gaiellaceae bacterium
GAACAGCAATGCCCTCCGATTGCCGAATCGGAAGTAGGCCAACAGGCCGAGAGAAGCAAAGAAGGCAGCGGCAAGCACGATCATCCCGTCTTGAGAGTTGTCCAGGCCCGAGCTGGACGCAACGCCGATCGTCTGCCATGGGCCGATCGCTCCGACAAAGAGGAACACCGCCGATAACGAAGCCGACGTAAACATGAGCGTCCACCGACTAACCGGTGGATACGGGTCGTGAAGCCACAGGGCGAAGCCCAACGAGGGCTTGCGGAGGCTCCGATACGTGGCGCCGAGCGCGGAAACCACCCACGCGATCGTCACGCCGAGAGCGACCCAATACGAAGACGCAGCCGTCCACTGATCCCCGTTGCCGTGCACGTGATACGTGGCCGCCGCGACAACCACGGCGCTGATGCCAGCAAGACCGAGTAGAAGATTGGCAATGCGCGGCCACGGTCTGCGCATCCATCCTGCGCCTAACCCGATGACAACGCCAACACATGCGACGACGAAGAGAGCTTTCCCCCAACTCGTATCGAAGCCGCGCGCCCGATAAGGACGCACCCCAAAGAATGTCTCGTTGAACCAGACCAGGAACGCGCTCGCGGCTGTGGCCCCTGCGAATAGCGCGGGGAGTAGACCTAAGAGGAAACGCCGGAAGGTCATTGCCTGCTGCTGAGACGCTAGCGAGGGCCTAAGACGGCAAACCCAAGCGGGTCGGAGGTTCGAATCCTCCCGGGCGCGTCGTGGCGTTACTTACGAACGCCGAAGTCGGTCGTGACGATCGTGACCGAGAGCCCGTTGTAGACGCCCGGCGCGCTCGTGCTGTGCACGGCCGACACGCCGATCTCGCGCCAGTGCGGGTCGAGCATGTTCTTCCGATGCTCGGGGCTGTTCTCCCACATCGTCAGCGCCTTGCCCGCGTCGACGTCCGGCGCCGACCAGAGCAGGTTCTCTCCAACCGACCAGTACCCGAAGCTGCTCGACGGATAGAAGCCCTGGATGCGCTTCCAGAACGCCGTGCCGTCGACGGAGTTGTGCGCGAAGTAGCCGTCGGACTCCATCTGCACCGAGTGGCTCCGCGCGGCAGCGCTGAGCGACGCGGACAGGCGCAGCGGCGCGAGACCGTGCGCGGCGCGGAAGCCGTTGATGTCGGTGAGGACGCCCTGCTCGAGCGCCGAGAGGGCGACCGCCGGGCGGCTGTGCGCCGCCGGCGCGGCCGTCGCGGTGGCGGCGGCGGCGGCGAGAACGGCTGCTGCGATGATGGCCCCCCTGCGCATCTGCAGCCAGAGTCGCCAGCGCAGAGGACGGCGTCTATGGGCCGATCGGCCGGTTCTTCGGGCCCGAAGGTCCTAGTCTCGGCCAGAATGCGCGGCATGACCTTGCGGGCGGGCCCCCTCGAGCACGACGCCACCCTCCCGGACGGCCGCGTGGTCCACGTCCGGATCGGGATCCCGGAGGACGGATACATCCGGGCCAAGGACATCGACACGGTGACGGTCGAGCTGTCGGGCCACGGCGAGCATCTCGCCGCCGTGAACACGATCCTCGAGCCAGATCAGTCGAGTGAGGCGCTCGCGTTGCTCCGGCGCATCGTCGACGGCCTCGAGAGCGGCGAGCTCGCGCCGACTGCGGGCGCGATCGAGCCACTCGCCGATACGCTGCAGACGTGAGCGCCGCAACGTTGCATACGAACCAGGGTGCGATCGCCGTCGAGCTCTTCGACGACGACGCGCCGAAGACCGTCGACAACTTCGTGTCGCTCGCGCGCGACGGTTTCTACGACGGCGTGATCTTCCATCGCATCATCCCCGACTTCATGATCCAGGGCGGCGATCCGACCGGGACCGGATCCGGTGGGCCCGGCTACACGTTCGAGGACGAGTTCAACGACCACCCTGTCGAGCGCGGAGCGCTCGCGATGGCCAACGCGGGCCCGAACACGAACGGCAGCCAGTTCTTCATCGTCACCGCGGAGGCGTGCCCATGGCTCAACGGCAAGCACACCGTCTTCGGCCGCGTTACCGGCGGCATGGACGTCGTCGATGCGATCTCCGCGCTCGAGACCGACGCGCGCGACCGTCCGCGCGACGACGTCGTCATCGAGCGCGTCGAGCTCGCCTGACTTCCTCCGCCTTCGTCCAGCCGGCGATCCCGTACCAGAGGACGGCGATGACGACGGCGACGCACGCCGCCGTCGCGATGCCCGCTTCTGCCCCGAACAGGAACGAGGCCACCGTCATCAGTGCGGCCACCATCGCGACCGCGAGGACGAAGAAGCCGGCGATCGCGAGCCGGTTCCCGTAGATGACGATCTTCTCCTTGTCGTCCGCGCGGAAGCGCAGCCGGTGGAGCGACGGCGTCGCGATCAGCAGGGCCGAGGAGATCGCGGTTGCGACGAGTGAGACGAAGAACGTCACCTTCTCGAACTGCGTGATCTTCGAATACCCGTTGCTGAACGGCACTGCGAGCAGGAAGGCAAAGAGCACCTGTACGCCCGGGAGCGCGACCCGCAGCTCGTTGAGGAGCTCGATGAGTTCGCGGTTGTGGCGCTGTTTCGGAGTCTCGCGCTCGTCTGCCACGGCCGAAGCCTACGCCCGTCGCAGCTCGTCGTAGGCACCGGCGGCCTGCTCGTCACGGAGGAACCGCGAGAGGTAGTAGGCGAAGACGACGAAGAAGACGAGCGCTTCCTCTGCCGCCATCGTCACGCCGGCGATCTGCTGGTCGGTCTCCGGCGAGGGCCCCCAGGTCCGCGGCGCATGCGCGTAGAACGAGTACACCGGCCGCGGGAAGAGCGCGAGGACGAGACCGAGCGGCGACGCGAGCACGAACGCGCCGAAGAGATACGCGGCCTTGAGGCCCGCCGAGTGGCGGCCGTGCACGACCGGCCACCACAGGCAGATGCCCGCGAGCAGATACGTGACGTGCTCGACGTGCAGGAGCGAATGCGGATGGCGCAGCGCGAAGTCATAGACCCACGGGAGATGCCACGCGAAGTACGTGACGAGCCACAAGGGCAGCGCGACGAGCGGGCGGAAGAACGGGAAGCCTGTTGCGCGCACAGCGATCGCCGACGGGACAGCGAGCACGAGCAGCGCGGGCGCCCACTCGGCGAGGACGACGTTCTGGAGCAGGTGCGCCCACAGGAACGTGTGGTTCGCGAACGGCTCGAGCTTCGTCGCGAACGCGAAGAAGATCAGTGCGAGTCCGGCGATGGTCGGCAGCGGTCGCGCGCGGATCGCGAGCGCCGCGAGCGAGAGGATCGGGACGAGTACGACGGCCTCCGCCGACGGAAACATGCGGCTACCCTAGATCCGCCGCGCGCCCGTGGTGAAGCTGGAATCATGCGGCCCTTCCAAGGCTGAGTCGCCGGATCGTACCCGGCCGGGCGCTTCGTCCGAGGGCTCCGGTACGTTGTCTGATATGAAAACAGACGAACGTCGGAGGGCACGCGAGCTGCGCACAGCCGGCCTTGCAGTGAGGGAGATCGCAGAGGTCGTTGGGATCTCACGAAGCTCAGCGAGCAATTGGGTTCGCGACATCGTCCTCACCCCCGAGCAGCGGAAAGCCCTCGACGACCGCGGCGAGAGAGGTCGTGCGGTAACACGACGCGTTAAGGCCGAGCGTGCCCGAGCGGTCCGTCTCGGCTATCAGGAAGAGGGCCGCCGCTTCGCACGCCGGCGAGGTGGATCCTACGCCGCAGGATGCATGCTGCACTGGGCTGAGGGCGACAAGTGCAGGAACTCCGTACGCATCTCCAACTCCGACCCGGAGGTCCTCGTCTTCTTCGCGAGCTTCTTGCGCGAGCACTTCGGCGTCGCCGACGCGAAGATGCTGGTGGCATGCAATCTCTTCGCAGATCATGTCGACCGGCAGCGAGAGATCGAACGGTATTGGCTTGACCGACTCGGCCTTCCACCTTCTTCGCTTCGGAAGTCGATGGTTAACGTCTACTCCAAGTACAGCAAGAAGACGCGCACGAATCGCCTGCCGTATGGAACCTGCAAGCTCATAGTCCACAGCACGCGCATCGTCCAGACGATCTACGGCTCGATCCAGGAGTACGGCGGCTTCGACCGGCCCGCGTGGCTCGACTAGGCCTCGCGCCGTGCCGACCGGCTCCGCCCCGGCGATGGCTGACGCACGCGAGCGCGCCGTGGCGGAGAATCCGTCCATGGCGTCCGATGCCGAGCCGATTGGTGCGACAGCGCTCGCGGCGACAGCGATGGCGACCGCGCACGCGCTCGCCGAGATCGCGCGCGCATCCGACCGCGCCGCGCTGGCAGCGAAAGCGGAGGTGCTGCGACTACGCGTCGCCGGCACCGCGCGTGTGAACGCGCTCCGCTATCCGCGTGCGCTCGCGGCGCAGGAGACGACCGCGTCGTTGCCGGAGGAACGCCGCGACTGGGAGATCGGCCAGGCGTACGCGCGGGCGGCGGAGCCGCCGCTCGAGCTCGCGCGCATCACCGCCGACCTCGCGGAGCTCGGGGCGGAGCTCGTCGGTGAAGCTCTTGCGGGACTTCGCGCCGACGCAGCAGCCGCCTCGCTGCTCGCGGCCGGCGCGACGCGCGCAGCGGTTCAGCTCGTCGCGATCAACCTGACCGCTCTGCCGAATGACGAGCGCGTCGTCGAGGCTCGACGGTGCGCGGAGACGGCCGCGCACGCCGCCGATCGGGCTGCCGCGGCAGCTCTCTGAGCTCGCGGCTTCGCTCGACCTCGGCGTTGATCTCGGCACCGAGCAGGAGCGCCATCGCGCTGAGCCACAGCCACGTGAGCATGACGATGACCGCAGAGAGCGTCCCCCACGTCTTGTTGTACGAGCCGAACGTCCCGGAGTAGAACGCGAACGCGCCCGATGTCGCGATCCACAAGAGCGCCGCGACGAGCGACCCCGGGGTGAGGAACTGCCACCGCCGCACCTCGACGTCCGGCCCGAGATAGAGGAGCGTCGCGAAGGCGACGAGCAGGCCGACGAGCAGGATCGGCCATTGCGCGATCCACCAGATCCAGCCGACCAGGCCGGACGCTGCGCCGGCGTGCGCCGCGACGAGGTGCTCCACCTGCGGCCCGAACATGAGGAGCACTGCGACGAGGAGAAACGCGAGGCCGATGACGACGACCATCTTCACGGCCACGACGCGCTTGCGAATGAAGTTGCGTGCGTCCTTTCGCTCGTACGCGATGTTGATCGCGGTCATGTAACTCGTCATCGCTCCGGTCGTCGACCAGAGCGCGAGCACGAAGCCGACGGCCGTGAGGACGACGCTCTGTGCCGGATGCGCGTCGAGGCGCTTGAGGCTCGAGCCGAGCAGCGACGTCGCCTGAGCCGGCATGACGTGCTGGAAGTGCTGCATGAGCGACGTGATCGTCGCGGGGCCGACGGCAAGCGTGAAGACGCCGACGACGACGAGCAGCACGGACGGGATCGCGAAGAACGCGCTGTAGGCGAGCGCAGACGCGAGCATCATCGCGTTGTCGCCCATGAACTTCTTGCCCGCGCGAACGAGAATCGCGCGCCAGTCGGCGAGAGAGAGGTCGCGCAGCCGCACCTCCGGAAGCTGCGGCTCGTGCCGCTCGGGCTGCGGCTCGGGGCCGTCGTCTCGCAGCATGCTCATCCTGGAAGAACGCGGCCGCCCCGCTGCGAGATGCGCCGGAATGGTATGACCCGCGCCGTGGAGCGCAGCGACGTCGTCATCGTCGGGGCCGGGTCGGCGGGCCTCGCCACCGCAGCGCTGCTGCGGCGCGCAGGCATCGAGCCGATCGTCCTCGAGGCGGGCCCCGAGCCGGGGGCCGCCTGGCGGGAGCGGTACGACCGGCTGCGCCTGCACACGCCGCGCCTGCTCTCCGGCCTGCCGGGGAAGCGGATCCCGCGGCGGCACGGCCGCTGGGTCCGGCGCGACGACCTCGTCGACTACTTCCGCGAGTACGTCGGCGCGCACGGCCTCGACGTGCAGACGGGCGTGCGCGTGAACCGGGTCGACCCCGGCTGGCTGCTCGACACCTCGAGCGGGCCGATGGCGGCGGACACCGTGATCGTCGCGACGGGATACAACGGCGCGCCGTTCGTTCCCGACTGGCCGGGCCGCGACGGATTCACCGGCGAGCTGATCCACTCGTCGCAGTACCGCAACCCGGCGCCGTATCGCGGCCGCGACGTCCTCATCGTGGGCGCCGGGAACTCGGGCGCCGAGATCGCGACCGACGTCGCCGACGGCGGCGCGACGCGCAGCCGTCTGTCCGTGCGCACGCCGCCGCAGATCATCCGGCGCGCGACCGCGGGCATCCCCGCGCAGCTGCTCGGCCTCGCGATCCGGAAGATGCCGCCCGACTGGGTCGATCCGTTCACGAAGACGCAGCGGAAGCTCTCCATACCCGATCTATCGGCGCAGGGGCTTCCGCGTCCGGAGCACGGCGTTCGTACCGCGTTCATCACGACGGGCACGACACCGATCCTCGACGTCGGCATCGTCGACGCGGTGCGGCGCGGCCGCGTCGAGGTGGTGGCCGCGGTCGAGCGCTTCGAGGGCGGCGACGTCGTGCTCGCGGACGAGTCGCGCATCGCGCCCGACGCGGTCATCGCCGCAACCGGGTTCCGCGCCGGGCTCGAGCCGCTCGTCGGCCACCTCGACGTGCTCGGGCCGCGCGGCCTGCCGGCGAAGACGGACGGTGAGCCCGTCCTGCCGGGATTGTGGTTCGTCGGGTTCACGCCGACCCTCGGCGGCCAGCTGCGCGAGGGCAGCGTCGCGGCGCGGAAGGTTGCGGCCGCCGTCGTCGCGTCGCGCTAGTCGGGGCGGGCAGACTCGAACTGCCGGCCTTCCGGTCCCAAACCGGATGCTCTACCAGGCTGAGCTACGCCCCGTCTGACACGGAGGCTAGCGTGCGCGCGTGACCGAGCCGCTGCTGCCGTCCCGGGAGCCTCCGCGCGACCGGCGGCCGGTGATCGGCTACACGATGGTGATCGTCGCCGCGACGCTCTTCGGCGTGAACGGCGCCGTGTCGAAGGTCGCGCTCTCCTCGGGACTCTCCTCACTGCGCCTCACCGAGGCGCGGTCGGCCGGCGCGTGCATCGCGCTGACGCTCATCGCTCTCGTCCGCGCGCCCTCGTCGCTGCGCGTCGAGCGCCGCGAGCTGCCTCGGCTCGCGCTCTTCGGGATCGTCGGCGTCGCGTTCGTACAGCTCTTCTACTTCCTCGCCATCCACCGGCTTCCGGTCGGGATCGCACTGCTCATCCAGTACATCGGCCCCGTGCTCGTCGCAATCTGGGCGCGGACGTTCGGGCACGAGCACGTCCGCCGCCGCATCTGGCTCGCGCTCGCGCTGTCGCTCGCCGGCCTCACGCTGATGGTGCAGCTCTGGAACGGCGTCACGCTCGACGGCCTGGGCGTCACGTACGCCCTCATCGCAGCGGTCGTCTTCGCCGTGTATCTCCTGCTCGCCGAGCGCGAGGTGCAGAAGCGCGAGTCGATCCCGTTGCTCGCCTGGGGATTCTTTTTCGCCGTCGTCTTCTGGACGATCGTGCAGCCGTGGTGGAGCTTCCCCGCGCACGCGACCGCGCGCACCGTCTCGCTGCAGGGTCACCTCAGCTCGATCCACCTTCCGGTGTGGGCGCTCGTGCTCTGGGTGATCGTGCTCGGCTCCGCACTGCCCTTCGCCCTCATCGTCGGCGCGATGCGGCACATCTCCGCGACCCAGGTCGGCGTCACCGCGATGCTCGAGCCTGTCGTCGCCACCGTCGCCGCGTGGCTCTGGCTGCGCGAGTCGCTCTCGGCCGCGCAGCTCGCCGGCGCGGCCGTCGTGCTCGCCGGCATCGGCCTCGCACAGACTGCTCGATAGATACCCCCATCGAGGGACGACGATCGCGAAGTCGCCTGCGACTCTGATTGCAGGCCGAGGGCTGATCGTCGGGAGGGCATGGGAGGCGCCGCAAAGGCGCCTCCCTTTTTCATTCCGCCTGCATCAACGAGCGCAGCTCGGCGAGCTTCTCGCCGCGCAGCTCGTCGCGCTGCCCGCGCTCGATCCGGTCGAGCAGCTCGCGGACGAGCGGCGCAAGGTCGAGCGGGTTGAACGGCTTCGTCACATAGTCGATCCCGCCGATGTCGAGCCCGCGCGCGCGGTCGCGAAACTCGGCGCGCGCGGTGAGGAAGATGATCGGGATCTCGCTCGTGCGGTCGTCCTCTAGCAGTTCCTCGGCGACGCGCCAGCCGTCGAGCCGCGGCATCATCACGTCGAGCAGCACGACATCCGGGCGCTCGTCGCGTGCCAGGTCGAGGCCGCTCGGGCCGTCACCGGCCTCGAGCACCTCCATCCCCTCCGCCTCGAGATTGACGCGGCAGAGGAGCCGGATCGGCGCCTCGTCGTCGATGACGAGCACGCGGATCACGCCGGTGTCCCTGCGAGCGGTAATTCGATGGCGAACGTCGATCCCTCTCCTTCGCGTGAGCTGACGGAGATCTTCCCACCCATGGCGGTCACCAGGCCCCGGGCAATGAACAAGCCGAGGCCGGTGCCGCCCGAACCGACCCGCGCCTCCGCGTCCGTGCCCCGGTAGAACTTTCGGAAGATCTGCTCCTGGTCGGAGAGCGGGATTCCGAAACCCTCGTCGGCGACGACGAGCTCGACGATGTCCTCCTTCCGCTCCGCCCCGACCCGGACCGTCCCCCCGGCCGGCGAGTACCGAACGGCGTTGTCGAGCAGGATCGCGAACACCTGGAGAAGCTTCTCGGGATCCGCCCGAGCGGCGACCGGCTCCTCGGGCAGGTCGACGACGAAGGCGTGACCGTTCGAGGTCGCCTGCGTGACCGCCTCGCCGACGACCTCCCGCACGTCCGTCGTCGCGATCCGCACCTGCAGGTCGCCGGTGTCGAGGCGAGCGACGTTGAGCAGCGCATCCACGATCTGCGTCAGCCGCTGCGACTCCGACGCGATGTAGCCGAGGAACGTCGTGCGCTCCTCGTCGCCGAAGAGGACGTCCTGCCGGAGCAACGTCTCCGCGAAGCCGTAGATCGAGGTCAACGGCGTGCGAAGCTCGTGCGAGACGGTCGAGACGAAGTCGGACTTCATCTGCTCGACGAGGCGATCCGCCGAGATGTCGCGGAACGCGAAGATGCGACCGGCGACCGCACCTGTCGGGTCGCGCATGACCGCCTCACTGACCGAGAGCCAGACTTCCTCGCGCCCGCGCATGATCGGCACGAGCCGATCCGCCGCCGGCGTCCCCGGATCGGACTCGAGGTTCCGCTGCAGGACGTCGAACGGCGTACGGCCGAGCGCGTCGGCGGCCGGCACACCGGTGATCTTCTCCGCAGCGGCGTTCCAGAGAACGACCGCCCCCTCCCGGTCGATCGCGACGATCCCGTCGGCGATGTTCGCGAGGATCGCGACGCTTCGCTCGCGCTCGAGCGCGACGCGCTGGTAGAGCTCGGCGTTCGCAAGCGCGGCGGACGTGCTGGCCGCCAGTGCATGGAGTGCGTCGATCTCCTCCTCGCGCCAGACGCGCGGCCGCTCTGCATAGACGGAGAGGACGCCACGCGGCGAGCGGTCGGCGCCAGCGAGCGGCACTCCGAGAAATGCGGCGTTGCCGGCGGCGAGCATCGGGTCGAGCTCGCGCAGTCGCGGATCGGAGCCGACGTCCTCGAGCGCAACCGGCGCGCGCGACTGGACGACGTCGCCCGAGAGCCACGCGCCGGCGGAGCTCCTCGAGCCGATCGCTTCCTGCGCCCCGGTCCCGCTCGCAGCGCTGACGACGAGCTCGGCCCCGTCGAGCACGCGTATGGCGCACGCGTCCACGTCGAGCAGGTCCTTGGCCTGGTCGACGACCTCGTCGAGAACCGCCTCCGGGTCGAGCTCGGTCGTGAGCATGCGGCCCGTCCGCGCGAGCTGCTGCGCGAGTGAGCGCGCGCTGCGCTCGGCCTCGTACAGCTCGCTGCGCTCGAGGGCGCCCCGCGCTGCGCCGGCGAGGTGCCGCGCGAGCTCGAGGTCGTCCTCGCTGAACGAACGCGCTTCGTCGAAGAACACGGCGACGAGCCCGCCGGCGCCGTCGCGCGGGCTGACGACGGGCACCGACACGAGCGCCTCGAATCCCGCGTGCCTGGCGGCGTCGCGCCACTCCTCGGGAACGCGCTCGTCGTCGGCGAGCCTCGGCGCGGCAACGACGCGCCCGTGCGACGCCGACCGCATCAGCACCTCCCCGCCGCCGACCGGCACCGTCGCGAAGACGGCGGCGAGGGAGTCGGGCAATTCGTGCGAGCCGCTGAGCGAGAGGCCGGCGCCGAGCGGCATCAACGCCGCGGCCGCGGCGCCCCCGAGCGCCTCCGACGCCGCCTGCGCGATCGCGTCGAGCGTCGCCGCGCGCGACAGCGATTCGCCGAGCACGGCGGCGATGCGGTAGAAGCCGCGCTGCACGCGCGCCTGCCGCGCGCTGCGGCTGAAGGTCTCCGCGTTGCGCAGCGCGAGGGACGCGAGCGCCGCAAATGCCTCGAGGACGTCACTGTCGCGCTGGACGTACGGGTTCGCCGACCGGCGTCCGACACCGAGCACGCCGCGGATCTCGTCGCTCCACCGCATCGGCGCGACGATCGCGTCCGAGAAGCCGGCGTAGAGGGGATGCGGCACCTCGTCGGCGACATTGCCGTACTCGGTCGCGATCAACGCGCGCCCCTCGCGAATGGCGAGGCCGGAAAGACCGCGGTCGGCCGGGAACTCGAAGCCGACGAGCGACTCGTCGAGGCCGTGGACGGCGGCGCAGCGCAGGACCCCGCGCTCGCGGTCGTAGAGATAACAGTCGGACGCATCGGCCTGAAGGAGCGCCGCCACCTCGTCTGCGAGCCGCTGCAGCACCGCCGTCAGCTCGAGCTCGCCGCTCACGACCTCGGCAGCGCGGAGAAGAGCGGACCGTTCGCCGAGGCGCTCGCGGTTCTCGTCGAGGAGGCGGCCGAGCCGGAGCGCGAGGCCGACTTCAACGGCGACCGCCTCGAGCAGCGCGAGGTCGCCGCGCGTCCACGCGCTCACCGCGTCGCGATGTGCCGTGAGCACGCCGAGCTGCGGTCCGTCGCCGCGCACCGGCGTCGACGCGGCCGAGCTCACGCCGAGGGAGCGGAAGAATGCGGCGCCCGGCTCGCCCAGCTCGTCCTCGACGTCGACGACCGCAACCGTTCGCTGCTCCCGCGCTGCCATGTCCGAGACAGGAAGCTGCGCGTCCCCGTCCGCAAGACGTTGGACCCCGTCGGCGCACCATTGGGCGACGATCGGCTGCTTCCCACGCTGGTCGAGCCGAACGAAGCATCGCATCGCGCCGAGGGCGCGGCCGGCTTCGGCGACTGCCGTCTCGAGCGCATCGGCGAGGTCGAGCTCGTTGCGCAGGCGGCGGCCGATGGACATGACGAGGCGCTCGCGATCGAGCGCCTCGGCGAGCGCAAGGGTGGAGCGTGTGCGCTCGAGCGCGATCGTCGCCTCGGATGCGAGCGTCTGCATGAGCGTCAGCTCGTCGGACGTGAACGTGCGCTTCTCGTCGGTCGTCGCGATGGAGATGACGGCGATGACGCGGTCGGCGCTCGCGAGCGGGATGAACGCCGCGCTCCTCGCCCCGGTCGCCTCGACGAGCCGCGGGCTGACGCGGACGTCGTCCACGTCCTCGACGGCGAAGCCTTCGCCGCTGTGCACGGCGCTCGCGATGCCGGACGCCTCGCGCTCGAGGTCGATGCGAACGTCGCGCCACCACTCCGCGTCGGCTCCCTGCGAGCGCGCGAGATAGCCCGCCGCCTCGCGGCCGTCCTCCGACACGAACGAGAGGCCGGCGAAGTCGACCCGGAACAACGATCCGATCTCGTCGAGCAGCGCCCGGGCGACGCCTTCCACGTCCGACGTCCGGGCGAGCTCGGACGCGACGCGGCGCAGGCTCGCCCGCTCGCGCTCGCTCTCGGCGATGGCCGCGCTCTGGCGGCGGGCCGAGCGCACGCGGAAGGCGGTCCCGACCAGGAGTCCCACGAGCAAGGCGCCGAGCACTGCGGCAAGCGTTCGCCAGGCCACGGCAAGGCCGACAAGACCTAGGACGTGCAGCTCGACTGTGGACATACTGGGCGGCGAGATCATACGGGGCGGGGCGGCCTGTGGAAAGACGTTTTCCGTCCTGTGAACGTGATTCTCACCCGTTGAAAAGATGGGCCGTCCGGCCCATTGTCCGTCCTTCGGCGCCCCAGTACCTTCACAGCACTGGGCGATGCACACTGCGGCGTGCGTGTTTGCACCTGCGGTGAGCAACTTGGGAGAGCCCGCCGCACCGACCCCCCCGAGCGGCGGGCTTTTCCATCTCTTCGACTCTCAGCTCCTCTTAACCCGGCCCACACGGCCCGGGGCTACCCTGGCTCTGCTTTGGTGAAGCGGGTCCTCCTGGCCTCCCCGCGGGGCTATTGCGCCGGTGTGGAACGGGCAGTCGAGACCGTCAGACGTGCGCTCGCGCTCTACGGCGCGCCGGTGTACGTCCGTAAGCAGATCGTCCACAACTCGCACGTCGTCCGGGAGCTCGAAGGCGCCGGCGCGGTCTTCGTCGAGTCCGTCCACGACGTGCCGGAGGGAGCCCCGGTCGTCTTCTCGGCGCACGGGGTCGCCCCCGCCGTCCGCTCGGCAGCGGGCGCACGCGGGCTCGTTGCGATCGACGCGACCTGTCCCCTCGTCACGAAGGTGCACACGCAGGCGCGGCGTTATGCCGACCGGGGCTACGCCATCGTGCTCATCGGGCACGCCGGCCACGAGGAGGTCGAAGGCACGACCGGCGAGGCGCCGGAGGCGATCGTCCTTGTCCAGTCAGTCGGAGACGCGGAGCGCGTCGAGCTCAGCGCCGGCCGCCTCGCCTACATCACGCAGACGACGCTCTCTGTGGACGAGACGCGCGAGATCGTCGAGGTCCTGCAGCGCCGGTTCCCGCACATCGAGGGTCCCGCGCGTGAAGACATCTGTTACGCGACGTCGAACAGGCAGTGGGCGGTGAAGGAGCTGCTCGGCGAAATCGACCTGCTGCTCGTGATCGGATCGCGCAACTCGTCCAACTCGCTGCGGCTCGTCGAGGTGGCGCGTGCCGCCGGGGTCGCGTCCCACCTCGTCGACGACGCGTCGGAGATCGACGACGCCTGGTTGACCGGCGTTGCGGTCGTCGGCGTCACGTCGGGTGCGTCAGCTCCGGAGCGGCTCGTCCTCGGCGTCTGCGACTGGTTTCGCGCGCGCGGCGTGGACGACGTCGCCGAGTTCCGGTCCGCGTTCGAGGACGTTGCGTTCCGCCTGCCGGTCGAGCTTCGCCGCGCCGAGCGCTCGGCCGCCTAAACCTTCGCGATCGAAAGCTCTTCGTCGCCGTCGACGCGGATCTCGACGGCGAGCACCTCGTTGCGGATCTGCTCTTCCCACCGGAGCAGCGGCTCGAGCTCGGCAGGCACGGTGAGCACGATGCGGTCGGTGAGCGCGAGACCCTGATCCTTGCGCATCGAGTTCACCTGGCGGACGAGGTCGCGCACCCGCCCCTCGAGGACGAGCTCGTCGTCGAGCGTGGTGTCGAGCGCGACCGTGACGCCGTCGGACGAGGCGACCGCGAACCCCTCGCGGCCGAGCCGCTCGACCAGCACCTCCTCCACCTCGAGCTCGTGACCGGCCGCACGGAAGCGGCCGCCGGGAAGCTCCTCGAATGCACCGCTCCGGAGCGCGTCCTGGACGGCGCGCAGCTCCTTGCCGAGACGCGGGCCGAGCGCAGGGAGGTTCGGCTTGACGCGCAGCTCGGCCTCGACCCGCGCGAACACGACCTCCTTCACGTTCACCTCGGCCGCGATCTCGTCCGCGTGCGCGGCCGCCGCGGGCGCGCCCTCGACGACGAGGCGGCGGAGCGGCTGGCGAAGCTTCAACCCCGCGACGGCGCGCGCCTGGTGCGCGAGAGTGACGACGCGGCGAACGTCGGCGATCTCGCCGAGCAGCACCGCGTCGGGATCCGGGATCTCCGGCCAGCCGGCGAGGTGCACCGACTCCGGCCCGTCGAGGACGAGCGTGCGCCAGAGGTGGTCGGTGACGAACGGAAGAATCGGCGCCATCACGCGCAGCGCCTGCACGATCGCGTACCAGAGTGTCTGGAACGAGTCGAAGTTCGCGTCGTAGAAGCGCCGCCGTGAGCGGCGGATGTACCAGTTCGAAAGGTCGTCGACGAACGCCTGGTACGCGCGCATGACGTCGACGCTGAGATACGACTCGTAGCCGGCCTCGGCCTCGCGCACGAACGCATGCGTGCGCTCGACGAGCCACCGGTCGAGCGGCACGAGCTCACCCTCGAGATTGAGCGACGACCAGGTCGGGCGGAACTCTTCGATGTTCGCGTAGTCGACGAAGAACTTCACCGAGTTCCAGAGCGTCAGCAGCTCGCGCTTGACCGAGTCCGCCGGCCCGAAGCCGAACAGGAGATTCCGGTCCGGAGGCTGCGCCGCGTACAGCCAGCGCATGACGTCGGCGCCCATCCGCGCGAACGCGTCGTCGGCCTCGATCATGTTCCCCCACGAGCCGTGCATTTCGCGGCCCTCTTCGTCCAGCATCTTCTCGTACCCGAGCACGCGCTTGAACGGCGCCCGCCCGACGAGCACGACCGACATGAAGAGCTGCGAGTAGAACCACAGGCGGATCTGCTCGCGCATCTCCGACACCCAGTCGGCGGGGAACCACTCCTCCCAGTAGGCGTGGTCGGGGAGGTCGGCGGTGGTGAGCCCGCGCGCCGCGCCGGTCGCGTATCCCTCCGGCTTCCACTCGGGGTTCTGCCAGCCGAGCGTCGAGAACGGGACGATGCCCGCGTCGAGCCAGACGTCGCCGACTTCGACGATGCGCTCGACGGGGTCGCCGCACTCTTCACAGCGGATCGGCACGCGGTCGATCCACGGGCGACGCAGCTCTTCGAGCTGCTCCATCCCTTCGACGGCGCGCTCCTCGAGCTCGGTCTTCGAGCCGATGACGTTCAGGTGGCCGCACGCGCACGGATAGAACGGCAACGGCAGCCCGTAGTAGCGGCGGCGCGAGATGTTCCAGTCGCCCATGTTGCGCAACCAGTCGTCCATGCGCTTCCCCATGTACTCGGGGGTCCACTCGACGTCGGCGTTCGCGTCGAGCATCTGCTGCCGCAGGTCGCGCACGGAGATGAACCAGTCGTCGGCGATGCGGAAGATCAGCGGCGTGTCGCAGCGCCAGCAATGCGGATAGCGGTGCTGGACGAGCCCCGACTCCACGAGCAGGCCCTTGCCGGCGAGATGGCCGACGATCTGGTCGGCGGACTCAACGGTCGAGAGACCGTGGAGCCAGCCGAAGGAGTCGTAGAAGCGGCCGGACTCGTCGACCGGCGTGACGACAGGGAGCTCGTGCACCTGGCCGAGCTCGAAGTCCTCGCCGCCGCAGCCGGGCGCGATGTGGACGATGCCGGTGCCCTCGTCCATCGACACGTCGTCCCACGGGATGACGCGATGCGCGACGTCGACGATCTCGTCGAACGGCCCGCGGTACGTCCAGCCGACCATGTCGGAGCCGAGCTTGCGCTCCGAGAACTCCTCGTCGGGATAGCGCGCGACGGCGACCCACTCGCCGTTCGACCGCAGGCCGTACTCCGACTCCGGGTTGACGGCGGCCGCGACGTTCGCCGGCAGCGTCCACGGCGTCGTCGTCCAGACGACGAGGGACTCTCCCGCGCGCTCGAGCAGCGGGAAGCGGACGAAGAGCGACGGATCGGCCTTGTCCTGGTAGACGCCCGACATCGCGAGCTCGTGCTGCGAGATCGACGTGCCGCAGCGCGGGCACCACTCGGTGGCGCGATGGCCGAGGTACAGCCAGTCGCGCTCGTGCACCGACTTGAGCATCCGCCACACGTACTCGATGTTCGTGTCGCTGAACGTGTAGTAGTCGTTGCCCCAGTCCATCCACTGGCCGAGCCGCTTGCAGCCGTCGATGAGCGAGCGCGACGACCAGACGACGACATCGCGGCACTTGCGCGCGAACTCCTCGAGGCCGAACGCCTCGATGTCGCGCTTCGAGTTGAGCCCGAGCTCGCGCTCGACGCCGACCTCGATCCAGAGCCCCTGGCAGTCGAACCCGTTCTGGTAGCGCTGGTCGAAGCCGCGCAGCGCCTTGTAGCGCTGGAAGACGTCCTTCAGCGTCCGGCCCCAGGCGGTGTGGACGCCGAGGGTCTTGTTCGCCGTGACAGGCCCGTCGACGAACGAGAAGCGCGGGCCGCCGCGGTTCTGCTCGCGGAGCGCCTCGAAGGTGCCCTCCGCCTCCCAGGCGGCGAGGACCTCCCCCTCCAGGGCGGGGTGGTCGGGTACCGTCGGAAGCGGCTGAAAGACTCGCGTTTCGGGCATCGGGAAGCGAAGTCTAGAGCTGGACGTTCTATCTCTAGATGGACCGGATACTGAAAGGAACGAAATGGCTCACGACGTAACCGACGCGACCTTCGAGAGCGAGGTGCTCCAGAGCGGCCAGCCTGTGCTGGTGGACTTCTGGGCGGAATGGTGCGGCCCCTGCCACGCCGTCTCGCCCGTCCTGGAGAAGATCTCGGAGGAGCGGAACCTCAAGCTCGTCAAGGTGAACATCGACGAGAACCAGAACCTCGCGATGAAGTACGGGATCCAGTCGATCCCGAACATGATCCTCTTCGAGGGCGGCCAGCCGAAGGCGAACGCCGTCGGCGCCATGCCCAAGGGCATGCTCGAGCGCCAGCTCGGGCTCGCGGAGTAACTGCGGCGCGGAGAGCCCTGTGCTCTCCGCGTGACCCTCAGTTCTCTGCGGAGCCTTCGAGGAAGCTCAGGAAAGCCGCATGCTTGGAGAGGAAGTCCTCGATCTCGGCGACCCCGGCCCCGGCCCAGTCTTCGACCCAGGTGTCGGCGAGGTCGTCCTCGATGCGATGGAGACCTCGTTCGCTCATGCGGGGATGATCGACCTCACACCGGACGGCCGCCATGGGCCGATCGGCTCAACTTCGCGGCCCCGGAGACCCACGGGCACAATCGTCCGGTGCCCAGGTCGTCGGCCACACAACACGAGCTGAACCGTGTGGGGCTGCTCGCGGGGCTCCCCGGCGAGACGCTCGCGCGACTCGCGAAGCAGATGGAGCGCGAGGAGGTCGCACCCGGGACCGTGATCGTCCGCGAGGGCGAGCCCGGCGACCGCTTCTACGTCCTCTTCTCCGGGATGCTCTCGGTCAGCCAGGCGGGCTACGGCGGCCGCAACGTCCTGCGGCCGGGGGACTACTTCGGCGAGGTCGCGCTCGCAATGGACGTGCCGCGCACGGCGACGGTGACGGCGATCACGCCGGCCGTCGTCGCGAGCTGCGACCGCGCGACGTTCGACGAGATCCTCCGCCCGCTGTTCGCGGACGACGGCGACTAGAGCAGCAGCCCCATGTCGATCAGGTCCCAGAGCTCACCGCTCTGGCGGCGCATGTGCTTGACGCGGCGTCCCTCCTCGACGAATCCGAACTTCCGGTAGAGCGCGATCGCCGCAGCGTTGTGCGGGAAGACGCTGAGCGTGAGCTTGTGCAGGCCGCGGGCGCGCGACCACCCGAATGCCGCCTCCATCAGTGCTGAGCCGACGCCGCGACCGCGCCAGTCCCTCGCGACGTACATCCCGATGTCGGCGTAGCCGAAGCTGCTCGGGTACAGGTTGAGCGACGCGATCACGTCGCCGTCCGCGACCGCGACGAAGGCTCCCTCGAGCTTCGTGCGCGCAGCCCACGCCTCGACGTCGATGGGCGGCTCGGCGGCGATGCCGTCGCGCTCCTCGGCGACAGCTGCGAAGACGCGTGCCACCGGCAGCCGGTCCTCCTCCAGCATCGGGCGGACCGTGAAGCTCATCCGTGCACCGCGTCCGACAAGGTAGGCCAGGCGTCCTTCGCCCAGTCGCCGAACTCCCTATCGGTGAGGACAGCGAGCGCGAGCCGCGCATCCGGGTCGACCCACAGGAACGTGCCCGCGGCGCCGAAGTGGCCGAACGTCCGCGGCGAGGCGAGCGTGCCCGTCCAGTGCGGTGCCTTCGCGTCGCGCAGCTCGAACGCCAGGCCCCAGTCGTTCGGCGTCATCCGTCCCCAGCTCGGCAGCACGCCGTCGAGGCCGAGAAACTGCACCGACGTCGCCTCGGCAATCGTCTCGGCAGCCACGAGCGTCGGTGCGAGCAACTCCCGCGCGAACGCGAGCAGGTCGTCGAGCGGGCCGCGGTAGCCCCACGCGGGCGAGCCGTGCAGCGCACCGGCGAGGCCGAGCGGCTGGGCGACGGCGCCGTGCAGGTACGCCGCGAACGGCATCCCGGCGCGCTCCTCGACGAGCGCGGCCGCCAGCTCGATGCCGTAGTTCGAGTAGATCCGCCGGCGCGCGGGAGGCATGAGCGGCGGCCCCTCCTCCGGCCCGAGCCCGGACGCGTGCGCGAGCAGGTGCCGGAGCGTCGAGCCCTCCGGCCCCGCGGACTCATCCAGGTCGACCGTCCCCTCCTCGACCGCGACGAGAATCGCGAGCCCGGTCAAGAGCTTCGTCACCGACGCCCACCGCAGTTCGACGTCGTGCGGCCCGTGAACGGCCTCGACCGCGCCGACGACACCTGCCGTTGCGGTGCGCGCGCCCCAGGCGTCGATGGCTTGGAGCGCGTCCATGCGGCGATACTAGGTTCATGAGCAGGCAGCTCGTCCCGGCGATCTCGCCGATGGCGGCCACCGTCGGCTACTCCCGAGTGGTGCGCGACGGCCGCCACGTCCACGTGGCGGGGACGGCGCCGATCGGAACGGCGTCGACGGATCCGTACGAGCAGGCGAGACGCTGCCTCGAGATCGTGGTCGCGGCGCTCGCCGAGGTCGGCGCCGCGCCGGAGCATGTCGTGCGCACGCGGGTCTACCTCGTTGACGCCGCCGACTGGGAGGAGGTCGGCCGGGCGCACGGGGAGGTCTTCGCCGAGGTCCGGCCCGCGAGCGCGTTCCTCGTCGTCGCCGGGCTCCTCGATCCCGCCTGGCGCGTGGAGATCGAAGCGGAGGCGCTGTTGCCGTGACCGATCAGCTCATCCCTTCGAGCATCACGGGGAAGGGCAGCAGCTACGCCGAGGGCGGCAGCGTCCTCGACCATGCGTTCGGCGCGAGCGACGCGTACACGCTCGGCGTCGAGGAGGAGTACATGCTCCTCGACGGCACAACGTTCGACCTCGTGCAGCACATCGACACCGTGCTCGCAGCGGTCGCCGGGCACGAGCTCGAGAGGCGGATCAACGCCGAGCTCATGCAGTCCGTGCTCGAGATCGCGACGCCGGTCTGCCACACCGCCGCCGACGTCGCCGCGCAGCTGCAGAAGCTCCGGTCGTACGTCTCGGAGGTCGCGCGCGAGCGTGGCATGCGCGTCGGCTCGGCGGGGACGCATCCGTTCTCGCTCTTCGAGCGCCAGCGCATCACTGCCAAGGACCGTTACCGGGCGCTCGTCGACCAGCTGCAGTACATCGCACGCCGCGAGCTCATCTTCGGCATGCACGTGCACGTCGCCGTCGACGATCCCGAGAAGGCGATCCAGGTCGTCAACGCCCTCATCGGCCATCTGGCCGAGCTCGTCGCGCTCTCGGCGAGCTCGCCGTTCTGGCGCGGCGAGGCGACGGGGCTGCACTCGTCGCGGCACATGGTGTTCGCCGCCTTCCCGCGTTCGGGGCCGCCGCCTCGCTTCCGCGACTACGCGGACTACGCGGAGGTCGTCGGCCAGCTCGAGCGCACCGGCTGCATCGCCGACTACACGCACATCTGGTGGGACATCCGCCTGCACCCGCGGCTCGGCACGATCGAGATCCGCATCTGCGACGCCGTCACGCGACTCGACGACGTCGTCGCGATCACGGCGTTCTGCCAGGCGCTCGTCAAGCACTACAGCGAGCGCTTCGATGCCGGCGAGGAGATCCCGTCGTTCCACCGCATCCTCACGACCGAGAACAAGTGGCTCGCGGCTCGCTACGGCCTCGAGGCGCCGGTGATGGATCTCCACACGGGCCGGCGCAACCGCATGCCCGTCGCGCAAGCGATCCGGCGCACGGTTCGAATGATCGAGCCGCACGCGCGCGAGCTCGGCTCGGACTCCGAGCTCGCCGGCATCGAGGAGATCGTCCGCCGGGGCTCGAGCGCGGACCAACAGCTCCGAGTCTTCAACGCGAACCGCGACATCGTCGAGGTCGTGCGCGCGATCGCCGAGGAGACAGAGGTAGGCTGAGGCGGTGCTCGAGGCCGGTGCCCACGTCCCCGACGCGCGCGTGTGGACGACGCCGCAGGAGAGCGCGACGATGCAGCAGCTCGTTGCCGACGGCCCGATCCTGCTCCTCTTCTACCTCTTCGACTGGTCGTCGACCTGAACGAGCGAGCTCGAGCTCCTGCGTGACAGGAGCGAGGAGTTCCGCGCCGCAGGCGTGCAGCCGTACGCGATCTCGCGCGACTCACCGTGGACGCATGTCGCGTGGATGCAGGCGCTCGACCTCGACTTCCCGCTGCTGTCCGACTGGAACGGCGAGGCGACGCATGGGTTCGACGTGGCGATCGACCACCGCGGGCTCCGCGACGTCTCCGCCCGCTCCGCGTTCCTCATCGACCGCGGCGGGGACGTGCGCCGCGCCTGGCGGTACGAGGCTGCCGAGCTCCCGGACTTCGACGAGCTGCTCGGAGCCGCACAGGTCTTGTAGACGTCCGCGGATCCCTTTTACTCCGGCGCATGGAAACCACGTCTGCAACCGCCCCCGCCGGGCGCCGCCTCTCGTCGGCGCAGCTCACCGGCCTCATCGGCCTCGCCCTCGTCGCGATCGGCGTCCTCTTCGCGTTCGAGTCCGCGGACGCGCCGCACTGGTTCGCGCTGTTCAAGTGGATCCATGTCAGCGTCGCCGTCTTCTGGGTCGGCGGCGGCATCCTCCTTACGGTCCTCGGGCTGAAGGTGGAGCATTCCGACGACCCGAACGAGATCGTGCAGCTCGCCCGCTGGGCCGCATGGACCGGAGAGCGTCTGTTCGCGCCGGCCGGAGGCATCGTGCTGGCGATGGGGATCGCCATGCTCGTCCACGGCGGCGACCCAATCGTCGCGTGGAGCAAGTTCTGGGTGATCGTCGGCTTGATCGGCTACGCCTCGACGATGGTCACCGGCACCGCGATCCTCTCGCCGCGCGCGAAGCGCATCGCCGAGCTCTCCGAGACGAAAGGCCCGACGGCGCCCGAGACGCTCGCGGCCATCCGCCAGATCATGATCATCGCCCGCTTCGACGTGGCCGTGCTGCTCGTCGTCGTCGCCGACATGGTGACGAAGCCTTTCTCGTAGCTCCTTGACAGGCGCGCCCGGGCGCGCTATTACTGCTTTATCTAGTCATCTAGAGAAAGCAGTAATGTGATCGAGTTCCACCTCGACGCACGCTCGGGCGTTCCGACCTATCTCCAGCTCGTCAACCAGGTTCGGCAAGCCGTGAGGCTGGGGATCCTCCGCCCCGGCGACCAGCTGCCGACGGTGAAGGAGGTCGTCGGCGCGCTGACGATCAATCCGAACACCGTGCTCAAGGCCTACCGCGAGCTCGACCACGAGGGCATCGTCGAAGGACGGAGAGGCGTCGGGACGTTCGTGTCCGCGCAGTCGCCGTCGCCTCCGCCCGACGGGATGAAGGACCTGCGGGCCGCGCTCGAGAAGTGGGTCGCACGGGCCCGCTCCGCCGGCGTGGACGACGAAGCGATGGCGGCGATGCTCGCCGATGCCACACATCACCCGCGAGCCTCGAGGGTCGCATGAGCACCGGTCTCGCCCTCGTGGCAGACGGGCTCGGCAAACGATACGGCTCGAAGTGGGCGCTCCGCGACTGCACGCTCGAGATCCCGACCGGATCGGTGACCGCCCTCGTGGGACCGAACGGCGCCGGCAAGACGACGTTGCTGCAGCTCGCAGTCGGCCTCGCCGAGCCGACGACGGGGAGCGTGCGCGTTCTCGACTGCTCGCCGCGTGCGGACGCGCAGGCGATGCTGCCGCGCATCGGCTTCGTCGCTCAGGAGCATCCGCTCTATCGCGGTCTCACCGTCCGCGAGACGCTCGACCTCGGCCGCCAGCTCAACCCTGGATGGGACGAGGCGCTCGCGAGCGAACGGATCGAGAGAGTCGGCCTCGCCGCGCGCCAGAAGGTTGGAAAGCTGTCAGGCGGCCAGCAGGCGCAGGTCGCGCTGACGCTCGCGCTCGCTAAACGGCCGGAGCTTCTCCTGCTCGACGAGCCGGTCGCCTCGCTCGACCCGCTTGCGCGCCGTGAGTTCCTCACATCGGTGATGGAGGTCGTGGCGGAGCGTGGAATCACCGTCGTCCTGTCGTCGCACATCGTCGCCGACCTCGAACGAGTCTGCGACCACCTGATCATCCTGTCCCATGCGCGGACGCAGTTGGCCGGGCCAATCGAGGAGATCGTCTCGAGCCACCGGCTGCTCACCGGCCCACGCAGCGACCCAGCTGCAGTGGCGCGCGTGCACAACGTCGTGCGCGCGAGCCACACCGAGCGGCAGACGACGCTCCTCGTGCAGGCAAACGGGCACGTCTACGACAGCTCGTGGGAGCTGCACGACGTCGATCTCGAGGAGATCGTGCTCGCCTACATGGGTCAGCGCGAGGAGGTGGCGGCATGATCCGCGCGGGCTGGAGGCTGCAGCGCACGGAGACGCTCGTCACAGCCGGGATGCTCGCAGCGCTTGCGCTTCTACTCATCCCGACAGGACTGCAGATGTCATCCGCGTATCACCATGACGGGCTGTCCGCATGCCTTTCGCCGAACGCGTCCTTCGGGTGCGGTAGAGCTGTCGAGTCGTTCATGTCGCGCTTTTCCGGCATCTACAGCCTCGCGGGATGGTTCAACTTCGTGCCCGCCCTGGCAGGCGTGCTCCTCGCCGCACCGTTCCTGCTCGAACTCGAACAGGGAACGTTCCGGCTCGCGTGGACGCAGAGCATCACGCGGGGCCGATGGATAGCCGGCAAGCTCGGCCTCGCGATAGGCGTGGCGCTGTCGGCTGCGCTCATTCTCACGCTGCTCATCACGTGGTGGCGAACACCGTTCGTCCACCTGCAGGGACGCATGGGCGCCAATGTCTATGACTTCGAGGGAACCGTCGTCTTCGGGTACGCGCTCTTCCCGCTCGGTCTCGCCGCCGCGCTCGGAGCCGTGTGGCGCAGGGCGGTGCCGGCGCTGATCGTGTCGTTCGGCGTCTATGTCGGCGTCCGCGTCTTCTTCGACTCGTGGGTCCGGCAGCGCCTCGTCGCCCCGTTGACCGCCACGTGGAAGGCGAAGACCTCCGGGCCGGACCTCAGTCACGCGTGGGTGCTGGCCGAGGGACCGAGCGGCCCCTCGGGCCACATCATCCCCTTCCACATCGGCCCCTGCTTCCCCGGCCGGCCAAGGTGCACTCTCAACCCGCCCGGCCACTACATGCACGCTGTCTATCACCCGGCGAGCCACTTCTGGCCGCTGCAGGGAATCGAGACCGCGATCTTCGCCGGCGTCGCGCTCGTTCTGCTGGCGTTCGCCGCCTGGTGGACCCACGAACGCGTCGCGTAAGGGCTACATGCCCATTGCGTGGTACCCGCTGTCCACGTACAGCGTGGTGCCGGTGACGTTCTTGGCGCCGTCGCCGAGCAGATAGGCGGCGGCGGCGCCGACGTCCTCCGCCGAGACGTGGCGGCGCAGCGGTGCGCGCTCCTCGACGATGTCCTCCATCGTCGTGAAGCCCGCGATCGAGCGCGCGGCGAGCGTGCGAACCGGGCCGGCCGAGATCGCGTTGACGCGGATGTTCTTCTGGCCGAGATCCCAGGCGAGGTACTTCACGCACGAGTCGAGCGTCGCCTTCGCGACGCCCATCACGTTGTAGTGCGGGACCGCGCGCTCGCCGCCCAGGTATGTCATCGTCACGATCGAGCCGCCGCCCGCCTTCTCCATCAGCGGCTCGGCCGCACGTGCGCACGCGACGAGCGAGTACGCGCTCACGTCGACCGCGAGCCAGAAGCGGTCGCGCGGCGTGTCGGTGAAGCGGCCTTCGAGATCCTCGGCGGCCGCGAACGCGACCGAGTGGACGAGGATGTCGAGCGATCCGCCGAACGCACCGCCGACCTCCGAGAAGACGCGGGCGACGTCGTCGTCGGACCGGACGTCGCACTCGGTGACGAGCGCGGTGTCGACAGTGGCTGCGAGGTCACGCACGCTCTTCTCGATGCGCTCGCCCTGATAGGTGAACGCGAGCGTCGCGCCGCCGTCGGCGAGCTCCTGGGCGATGGCCCAGGCGATCGAGCGCTTGTTCGCGACGCCGAGCACGAGCGCGCGCTTGCCTGCGAAGTCTCCGGCCATTCGTGCGATCCTAATCAGCGCGTGGACAAGGTCGCGGTCGTTACGGGAGCATCCTCCGGCATCGGAGCCGAGATCGCGCGCCAACTCGCCGGCGAGGGATGGCTCTGCGTGCTGACGGCGCGGCGGGAAGACCGGCTCCGATCGCTCGCGGAGGAGACCGGCGGCGAGGTCGAGGTCTGCGACGTCGCCGACCGGCTCGCGGTCGAGGCGACCGCCGCACGCGTGCTCGCTCGGCATGCGCGCATCCATCTCCTCGTGAACAATGCGGGCGTTTCCGCACGCTCGACGTTCCTCGACGGCGCGCCGGACGTCATCGAAGGCGTCATGCGGACGAACTACCTCGGCAGCGTCTGGTGCCTCCGCGCCTTCCTGCCCGGGCTCGAGGCGGCCGCACCCTCGGACGTCGTCAACATCGTCTCGGTCGCGGGCGACGTCGCGTTCCCGCCGTCCGGCCCGTACTCGGCGTCGAAGCACGCGCAGCTCGCGTTCTCACGCGCGACCGCCGCGCAGCTCCGGCGCCGCCGGATTCGGGTGCACACCGTGAAGCCCGGCTTCGTCGAGACCGAGGGATTCCCGCAAGCCTGGCTCCCTGCCCCGGCGCGGCGACTCGTCGTCGGCCCGGAGACGGTCGCCCGTCACGTCCTCGCCTCGCTCGAGCACGGCCGCGGCGAGACGAGCGTCCCGCGCTACTACGGGATCGCCGGCAGGCTGCAAGCGTTCATACCGAATACATTCGCGCGCGTCCTCGGATTCTCGCGCCGCGCAACGTACCATTCGTAAATCGCGCCTGACTACGACATCGAAGGCGTCATTGCCGTCGCCGAGTTCCGCGCCGCGCTCCGGACGTTCCTGCGCCAGAGCGAGCGGGTCGCACGAAGGTCCGGGCTCACGCCTCAGCGCTATCTCCTGCTCCTGATGATCAAGGGCGCGCCCGACGGGAGCGCGCAGTCGACCGTGACCGAGCTCGCGCGCAGGCTCCAGCTCGCGCAGAGCACCGTCACGGAGCTCGTCAGCCGCGCCGAGGAGAGCGGGCTCGTCGAGCGACGGCAGTCGGGCAGAGACGGCCGCGTCGCCTATCTCCGGCTCACGCCGGAGGGCGAGCGCAGGCTGGAGCTCTCGTTCACCGGCCTCGAGGACGAGCGCCGGCAGCTGCGCGAGGCCGTCGACCACCTCCGGCCGGTCAGCGCGACTTAGCGAGCAGATACCAGCCGAGCCGGGCGGTGTAGGCGTCCGGGCCTTCCGGGGCGAGAGCGGCTGCGCGCTCGCGTGCGTCGCCGGTGCAGCCGGCGAGGTCGAGATACGCATCGAGCGAGCGCCGTTCGCTCGCCTGGCGGTCGCGCACGAGGACAAGGCCGTTCGCTTCGAAGAGCTGCCGTAGGTCGATCTCCGGCAGCAGCCGCGTGTGCCCCGGGTCGCGTGCGCGTTCGAAGGCGTCGACGCCGAGGGCTGCGAGCGGGTCGACGGGCGCGAGCTGGTCGACGACGAGCAGCCGGCCGCCGGGCCGCGTCACCCGGACGAGCTCGGCCAGGACGACCTCCGGCCGCGGCACGTGGTGGAGCGTACGAAGCGTCGCCGCGAGGTCGAACGAAGCCGCCTCGAACGGAAGCCGTTCTGCGTCGCCCTCGACGAACGTCACGTTCGGATGGGGGCCTGCGCGCTCGCGCGCGCGGTCGAGCAGCTCGGGCACGCGGTCGATCCCGACGACCTCGCGCACGAACGGGGCGAGCGCGAACGCGAGCGCGCCGGCGCCGGTGCCGACGTCGAGCGCGCGCTCGCCGCCGCTCGGGAGGAGGAACGTGCGAACCGCCTCCGCGAGCTCCGTGGCGCGCTCGTCCTGGTGCGCCGCCACACGGTCGGCGGTGCGCGCGAAGCGATCCGGGAGCTCCGGGACGTCAGCCATCGACGACCATGCGCCGTGCGCGGGAGGGGCTCGACTCGATCCCGCACACGAGCTCGTACGTGATCGTGCCGGCAATGCGTGCGTGCTCCTCGGCGAGCACGCCCTGCCCGATGAGCACCACGGGCGTTCCGGGCATGACGTCTCGATCGAGCTCGACCGCGAAGGCGTCCATCGAGACCGCCCCGACCACACGGCGCGGCTCGCCGCCGACACGCACGCTCGTTCCGGTGAGGTCGCGGCGAAAGCCGTCCGCGTAGCCGACGGGGACGATGCCGATCCACGTGTCGCGTTCGGCGACGAACCTGCGGCCATATCCGGTGCTCTGCCCGGCGCGCAGGAGCTTGGACTGCGCGACGTAGCTGTTCCAGCCGAGGACCGGGCGCAGCCCGTCCTCGGCAGGATCCGATCCGAACGGCGAGAGGCCGTACAACGCGATGCCGCAGCGCGCCGCGTCGAACGCCGCCGACGGGTAGCGCAGCGCGCCGGCGCTGTTCGCGATGTGCCGCTCGAGGTGCGTGTACGGCGCCGTCGCCGCGCGGAACCGCTCGATCTGCCATTCAGCGTAAGCCGCGTCGCTGTCTGCCGTCGCAAGATGACTCATCAACCCGACGACCTCCAGCGCCGGAGACGTGAGCTCCGAGACGCCCCACCGGCCCATGCCGGTGTCGAGCTTGACGTGCACGCGAACGCCGGACGGGATCTCGTCGTTCGAGCTGACGACGAGCTCGAGGTGCGCGTCACGCGCCTGTCCGACCTCGCGATTGAGCGCGGGGCCCATGACGATGATCCGCGCGGTCCGGAAGTCGCGGCGGAGCGCGAGTGCTTCCTGGACCGTTGCGACGCACAGCGCCGACGCGCCCGCGCCGAGGGCCGCGCCCGCGATGTCGGAGGCGCCGTGGCCGTACGCGTTCGCCTTCACGACCGCCCACAGCTGTGAGCCGCGCAGTGCGTCGAGCAACACGTGCACGTTGCGTCGCAGCGCGCCGAGGTCGATCGTGATCTCCGAGCGCTGCATCTAACTCAGGACGCGCGGGAGCGCATCGATCAAGTCGCTCGCGACGAGGCCCGCGCGCTGCGGCGCCGCGACGGATGCACGCTGCTGCGCCGCCGCTCCCGCGGCGGCCGCGAGCTGCGCGTCCATTCCCTTCGCGAGGAACGCGGCGACGATGCCCGTGAGCACGTCGCCCGTCCCCGCGGTTGCGAGCGACGGGAGGCCGAGGGCCGCGACGAGAAGGCGGCGCCCCGGCGCGGCAATGAGCGTGTCGGCGCCCTTGAGCAGCACGACGCAGCTGAAGCGTTCGGCCGCCTCGCGCACGGAGGCGAGGCGATGGGCTGCGACCTCCCTCGAGTCGCGTCCGAGCAGGCGGGCGAGCTCGCCCTCGTGCGGCGTCAACACGCGCGGCGCCGGCCAGTCGGCCGGCTCGAGCCCGAACAGGGCGTCGGCGTCGACGACCGCCGGCAGCGGCAGCTCGGCGAGCGCGCGCCGCACGAGCGACCGGGCGGAGTCGCTACGGCCGAGACCGGGCCCGATCGCGAGCGCCGACGCCTTTGCCGCGAGCTCGGAGAGATCGTCGGGAAGCGGCCGCTTCACCACCTCGAGCAGCCGCTGTTCGAGCACGGGCAGCGTCGACTCGGGCGCAGCGAGCGTGACATAGCCGGCGTCGGCACGCAGCGCCGCCATCGCGGTCAGCGACGGCGCGCCCGTGAGCCCCGGCGAGCCGCCGACGACGAGGACGTGGCCCGCCGTGTACTTGTTGTCGCGCGCGCCGCGTCGAGGGACCGAGCGGAGGAGTCCCGCGCAGACGAGCCGCGCCTCGGTCTCGAGCTCGTCGAGCCCGATGTCCGCGACGTGGACCGCGCCGGCATGGAAGCGGCCGGGCGCGACGACGAGGCCGAGCTTGCGGCCGTGGAACGTCACTGTGGCGTCGGCACGCACCGCCGCGCCTGCGATCTCGCCGGTCGACGCGTCGACGCCCGAGGGCAGGTCGACCGAGAGCACAGGTGCGCCGGAGTCGTTCATCCGCTCGATGAGCGCAGCCGCGCCCTCGCGCGGCTCGCCGGCGAAGCCGGTGCCGAAGAGGGCATCGACGACGACCTCGGGCTCACCGAGCTCGGTCTCCCCCGCATTCGCGTCGACGCCGCGCACGTCCCTGCCCGCTCGTTCGAGCTCCCGCGCGGCGATCCGTCCGTCCCCGCCGTTCGCGCCGCCGCCGCACACGACCGTCCAGCGTTGCGCACGGTGATAGCGCTCGAGCGCGACACGTGCGACTGCCGTGCCCGCGCGCTCCATCAACTCGTCGACCGTCCCCGGATACTGCTCCTCCGCCGTGCGCATCTCCGCCGACGTGTACAGCGGCTCGAAATCAGTCATCCACCACCGCCACTGCCTGCGCGAGCTCGCGTGAGTGCGTCATCGAGAGGTCGATCGTCCCGGCACCGACGTGCTCGGCCCAGGCGGCGACCCGCCCCGAGAGACGAACGGAGGGCTTCGGCCTGCCGACGATCTCGATGTCCGTCCATGCGAACGCGCGCGCGACGCCGAAGCCGAGCGCCTTGCCGACCGCTTCCTTCCCGGCGAAGCGACCGGCGTAGCTCTGCGCCGGATTTGGCCTCGAGTCGCAGTAGGCGCGCTCCGCCTCGGTGAAGCAGCGCTCGCGGAAGCGCACGTGCCGATCGAGCGCGCGGCGGATGCGCGCGATCTCGATCAGGTCCGTGCCGACGCGCGTCAAAGATGCGCCTCGAGCCAATCGGGGAGTTGGCCGATCGACGACACGATGCCGTCCGGACGGATGCGCGAGGCCTCGACCGCGTCGGGCCGAAACTTCCCGGTGCGCACGAGCACCGTGTTGATGCCCATCGCGCGCGCGCCGGCGATGTCGCTCTCGAGATCGTCGCCGACCATCCACGCGCGATCGGGATCCGCATCGAGCGCCTCGAGCGCCGCGGTGAAGTACGACGGGCTCGGCTTGCCGATGACGACCGCCTCCACGTCGGCCGCGTACTCGAGGCCGGCAACGAACGCCCCTGCATCGAGGAGCGGGCCGCGAGTCGTCTGCCACCAGCGGTTGCGGTGAAGGCAGTAGAGCGCCGCGCCGAGCTCGAGCTCCGCGAACGCGCGCGCGAGATTCATGTACGAGAACACGAGGTTCGTCTCCGGTGTCTCGCCGGCACCGCCGATCAGCACCGCGTCGGCGCCCTCGCCGACGAGCTCGAGCTCCTCCAGGTCGCCGACGAGCCCCTGCATGACGAGTGCGAGGACGCGCTTGCCGCGCAGGGCGGTGACGGCGGCGTCGGCCGTCGTCTGGACCTCGGCGTCGTCGACCTCGATCCCGGCAGTCCGCAGCTCCTCGGCGAGCTTCGCGCGCGAACGGGTCGTGGTGTTCGTCACGAACCGGAGGCGGTGGCCGTCGGCCCGCAGGCGCCGCACCGCCGCGGCCGCCCCGGGGAGCAGATGGCCGGAGACGTGCAGCACACCGTCCACGTCGAGGAGAATCGCAGCCATGGACGGCGAGTCTATTCGCGTCACGCGCTCGGTCGTTCTTCCCCTGCGCGAGATCGAGCTGCGCACGTCGCGGTCGAGCGGGCCCGGCGGCCAGCATGCGCAGAAGTCGGAAACACGCGTCGAGGCGGTGTTCGACGTCGAAGCGTCGAGCGCGCTCAGTGACGCGCAGAAGCGGCGCGTCGTCGCGAAGGCGGGCCCGGTCCTGCGCGCAATCGCGCAGGACGAGCGCAGTCAGCTGCGCAACCGCGAGCTCGCGACCGAGCGGCTTGTCGCGGCGCTCCGCCAGGCGCTGCGCGTCGAGCGAAAGCGGGTGGCGACGAAGCCGACGAAGGCGTCGCGCGAGCGGAGGCTCGAAGAGAAGAAGCGCCGCGGCGAGACGAAGCGGCTGCGCCGCGGCGTCGAGTAGCTACTCGACGGTGACGGTTTTTGCGAGGTTCCTGGGCTGGTCGACGTTGAGGCCGCGCAGCCGGGCGATGCGGTAGGCGAGCAGCTGAAGCGGGACGACGGCGAGCACCGCCTGCAGGAACGCCGGGGTGCGCGGCACGAAGATGACGTCGTCCGCGTGGTGCTGGATGTCCTCGTTCCCTTCCGTCGCGATCGCGATCACGTGCGCGCCGCGCGCACGCGTCTCCTGGATGTTGGAGACGATCTTGTCGTACACGTGGATGTTCGTCGCGACGACGACGACCGGCGTTCCTTCCTCGAGGAGCGCGATCGGGCCGTGCTTCATCTCGCCGGCCGAGTAGGCGTCGGTCGGGATGTACGAGATCTCCTTCAGCTTCAGCGCGCCCTCGAGCGCGACCGGCAGCCCGATGTGGCGTCCGAGGTAGAGGAAGAACTGCTTCTCGTGAAAGCGCTGCGCAATCTCGTCGATCCGGTGGCGGCCCTTGTCGACGTCGTCGAGGAACATCTGCAGCTTGTCCGGCAGCTCGTGTAGGCGGTCGAGGATGAACTCGACCTCGTCCTCGGGCAACGACTTCCGGATCTGCGCCAGCTTCAGCGCGATCAGACAGAGCAGCGCGACCTGCGCGGTGAACGTCTTCGACGCGGCGACGCCGACCTCGAGACCGCAGCGCGTGTAGATCGACGACTCCGCCTCGCGCGTGATCTGCGTGCCCATCAGGTTCGTGATCGCGAGCGTGCGCGCGCCGCGCTCGCGCGCGAGCTTCACTGCGTTGACGGTGTCGCGCGTCTCGCCGGACTGCGAGATCCCGATCACGAGCGTGTCCTTCGAGAGCACCGGGTTGCGGTAGATCCACTCGCTCGCGATGTCGGGCTCGACCGGGAGCCGCGCCCATTCCTCGATGATGTAGCGCCCGACGACCCCGGCGTGGTACGAGGTGCCGGCG
>DASXLN010000092.1:0-4858 GCA_036496165.1 Gaiellaceae bacterium
CTCACCCCGAGAGTGCCAAGGCATTGTAGAGGCGCGAGGGCGGCCGCGCAAGCCGCTAGAACACCAGGGTGAAGCGGGAGTTCTCGGCGGGCGGTGTCCTGTCCGGACAGTGGCCGCCCGGCCGCACGTCGCCGCGATCCGGCCGCAGGGGAAGCGGCCGGGGACGTGGGTCCTCCCGAAAGGGAACGTCGACCCCGGCGAGAGCCCGGCCGAGGCCGCCCTCCGCGAGGTGCGGGAGGAGACCGGGCTCCAGGGCCGGATCGTCGAGAAGCTCGGTGACGTGAAGTACGTCTACACCTGGGACGGCGAGCGGATCTTCAAGGTGGTGAGCTTCTTCCTCGTCCGGGCCGGGCGCGGCCGGATCGGGGAGATCGAGGAGGCGATGCGCGTCGAGGTGGCCGAGGCGCGGTGGCTCCCGCTCGACGAGGCGCCGCGGCTCCTCGCCTACGGCGGAGAGCGGCAGATGGCGGCGAAGGCCCGCGATAGGCTCGCAGCCGGATGATCAACGTCGGCGACTACATGGAAGCCGCCCGCGAGACGGTCGATCCGGCGGTCTGGTGCTACTTCGAGGGTGGCGCCGGCGACGAGGTGACGTTGCGGGCGAACGTCGCCGCCTACGGACAATGGCGCTTCCGGCCCCGGATGCTCGTCGACGTCAGCGAGGTGAGCACCGCGACGACGCTCCTCGGCACGCCGGTCTCGATGCCGCTCGGGGTCGCCCCGTTCGCGATGCAGCGGCTCCTCGATCCGGAGGGAGAGGTCGCGACCGCCCGCGCGGCGGCCGCGGCCGGGGCGCTCATGTCCGTCTCGACGCTGACGACGAGCACGCACGCGGAGATCGCGGGCGCCGGCGACGGGCCGCGCTGGCTCCAGCTGTACGTCCTGCGCGACCGCGAGCGCACGCTCGCGCACATCCACGAGGCCCGAGAGGCCGGCTACTCCGCCGTCGTGGTCACCGTCGACTTGCCCTACGTGGGGCGGCGCGAGCGCGACATCCGGCTGGGGTTCCAGAACCCGCCGCCCGATCTCCATCTTCCGTACGCGAACCTCTTCGAGAACTCGCCGGCACTGACGTGGCGCGACCTCGAGTGGATTCGCGCGGAGATGCCGCTGCCGCTCGTCGTGAAAGGGATCCTGACGCGCGAAGACGCCTTGCTCGCGCTCGAGCACGGCGCCGACGCCGTGTGGGTGTCGAACCACGGCGGCCGCCAGCTCGACGGCGTCGCCGCCGGGATCGACGCGCTCCCGGAGGTCGCCGAGGAAGTGGGCGGCCGGTGCGAGGTGTACGTCGACGGCGGCATCCGCCGGGGCGGCGACGTCCTGAAGGCACTCGCGCTCGGGGCACGGGCCGCGTTCGCGGCGCGCGCGTTCGCGGGCGCGCTCGCAGTCGACGGCCAGCAAGGCGTCGCGCACGCCCTCTCGCTCCTCCGCGAGGAGATCGAGCTCGGACTGGCCCTGCTCGGCTGCACCGCTCCCGATCAGGTCGGGCGAGCCCATGTCGAGCCGACACGTGCCTATGATTCGCCGGCTTGATTGGGCACCGCGAGCCGATGTACGCACTCAACTTCTACTCACCGATGGTCGCCGACCAGCTGCGCACGGGCCGGAAGTCGGCCACGATCCGCCTGGGCGACAAGTCGGGGAAGTACAAGAAGGGCATGGTCGTGAAGGTGCTGTGCGGGAACCGCTTCAGCGCCCGCGAGTTCGTCTTCGACGCGGTCATCGACAAGGTCGAGGTGAAGACCCTCGGTGAGCTCTCGCCGCGCGAGATCGAGCACGACAACCCCGAGATCCGCCGCAACGACGAGATGGCGACGTTCCTCGGCCAGCTCTACAACCGGGATGTGGAGGCGGGCGACGTCGTCACCGTCATCCGCTTCTCGCAGATCCTCAGCGGGCCTGTCGTGCCCGGCTTCGACAACGAGCTCTTCTAGGGCGCTTTCGCACCGGCGCTGAGCGCGGCGGCCGTCGTCGTCCCGACGTGCGCGGTGACGAGTGCGACGAGGACGTGGCCTGCATCAGCGGATGTCGCTGTGTACGACGTGGACGTCGCACCGGCGATCGCGACGCAGATGCGGCCGTTCGCGTTGCAGCGCTGCCACTGCACCGTCGTCGACGCGGGCGTCACGGTCCATGTCCCCGCGTCGACGGTGAACGACTGTCCCTGCGCCGTCACCTTCGGCTGCACCGTTCCGGCGAGCGTCGCTTTCGCCGCTGCGACCGGCCCGACGAGCGACGCGTACGCCGGCTGCTTCGCCCCCGTCGCGTCGGTCGCGTTGACGGTGAACCCGATCGTCTTGCCGACGTCGGCGGTGACGAGCCTGTACGTCGGCTTCGTTGCGCCGTGCACGGAGGCGCAGTGAGCGCCGCCGGCGTCGCAGCGATACCACTGGAACGCGTACGTGATCGGCGCGGTCCCCGTCCAGACGCCGGTCGAACCGGTGAGCTGCTGCCCGACCTCGAACGTGCCGGTCACGGCGGGCGGTGCTGTCGCGGCGAGCACGGGCGGCGCAGCAATCGCGTCGCTCGCGACGCTGAACGCCGCCTGTGTCTTTCCATCGGCGGTCGCGGTGGCGACCGCGACGAGAGCGTGCCCGACGTCGGCGGCGACCGGGACGTACGTCGCGGCGGTCGCGCCCGCGATCGGCGCGCAGATGCGGCCGTTCGTGTTGCAGCGCTCCCACGCGTAGGTCGCGGACGCCGAGCTCGACGTCCAGGTGCCCGGCGTCACCGTCAGCGTCTGCCCCTGCACGGGCTTGCCCGACAAGCCGGGCTGGGCGGTCGAGCCGAGCGCAGTCGCACCGGCGACCGGGCCGACAAGCGATGCGTACTTCGGCGCTCCTGCAACCTGCACCGTCAGCCCGACGGTGTGGCCGGCGTCCTTGGCGACGAGCGTGTACGTCGACTTGACGGAGCCGTGGATGGAGTTGCAGTGCGCGCCGGTCGCATCGCAGCGGTACCACTGGTACGCCGTCGCGCCGTTCGTCGTGCCGGTGAGGCGCTGACCGACGCGAACCGTCCCGGTCACCGCCGGCCGGCCCGCGACATTCTCCGTCGGTGTGGTCGTGCTCGTGGTCGTGCTCGTGGTCGTCGTGGTCGTCGTCGTCGTCGCTGCCGGCGATCCCGTCACGACGGCAGTCGGAACGCTGAGCACGACCTGGGACGTGGAGCCGAGCGTCGCCTGCAGGCGCGCGACGAGCGTGTGGCCGGCATCGACGGCGGCCGGGACATACGTCGGCGACGCTGCTCCCGCGACCGGCGTGCACGCTCGCCCGAACGGATTGCAGGCGAGCCACGAGTACGTGACCGAACTGGGCGGTGTCGTCCAGATCCCCGCCGTCGAGGTCAGCGTCGATCCGGTCGCAGCGGTGCCGCCGATGACCGGCCGCCCGATGTCGGCGAGCGTGCTCGAGGACGGCGCTACCGGACCGACGAGGGCCGCGTCGACGGCCGCAGCACCGGATGCGTTCTTCGCCGTGACGATCAGGCCGAGCGTCTTGCCGACATCGGCGGCCGTCAGGAGATACGTCGGCCGCGTGGCGCCGGGGATCGGGGAGCACCCGTTGCCCAGGGCGTCGCAGCGGTCCCAGGCGTACGTGTAACTGATCGTGCCGGTGCCCGTCCATGCGCCGTTCAGCCCGGTGATCTGCGAGCCGGCGCGCGCGGTGCCGACGACGCTCGGCAGCGCCTTCGGGGTGGGCGCCGAGCTTCCGGACAGCGCAAGGACGAGCGCGGAGATGCCCGCGACGAGCATGGGTACAGATTCCGCCGCCGGGCGGCTAAGTCCTGCGACGAATCGGCGAGCCGAACAATTCGTCCGGCCGGACCGGCTTCCCGCACTCCTCGCAGTCGACGACGGCGATGGACGAGAACGGCGCGTCGCAGCTCGGGCAGCGGCGCAGCAACGTGCCGCCGCACTGCGGGCACACATCCGGCATCTCCGCCTCGAACTGCTCGAACCAGCGCCGCGCCGCGCCGCAGCCGACGCAGAAGGCGACCCAGTCTCCGAGCGCCTTGCGCCGCTCCTCGCGCAGCCAGTCCGAAGCCTTGCCCATACGCTGAGGGTAATGGCAATCGAGTTCGACGACTCGACCCACGGGATCGACTGGGAGCAGGCGAAGGCCGATCTCGCCGCCGACCGTTTCGACAACGGCCGCACGGCCGAGGCGCTGCGCCGGTCGTTCGAGCAGTCGCAGCACGTCGCGTTTGCTCGGGACGGCGAGCGCGTCGTCGGGATGGCGCGCATGCTCTCCGACGGCGTCTGCAACGCATACGTCACCGACGTGTGGACGCACTCCGCGTATCGCAGGCAGGGCATCGCGTCGAGGCTCATGCGCATGCTGGCGGATGCGGTCCCCGGCCAGCACATCGGCCTCCAGGCCGACGACGCCCAAGCGTTCTACGCGTCGCTCGGCTACAGGCAGCAGCCCGAGTTCTGGTCGCTCGTCGCCGGCCGGTGGCTCGACAACGATGCGAACCGGTGACGGCGTTCCCGAAGATCGAGCTGCACGTCCATCTCGAAGGGACGGTGCGCGCCGACACGTTGCGCGCGATCGCGAAGCGCAACGACTATCCGCTTCCCGACGACCTCGAGTCGCTGTACGCGTTCCGCGACTTCCGCCACTTCATCGACGTGTGGATCCTGACCACGAACGCGTTGCAGACGGCCGAGGACTTCCGCCAGATGGTCGTCGACTACGCCGCGGAGGCGGCGTCGCACGGCGCCGTCTACCTCGAAGGGATCTTCAGCCCGGCCGAGCGTGTGCGCCGCGGCGTCTCGTGGCAGGCGGCGTACGAGGGCGTGTGCGACGGCGCGCAGGAGGCGCTGGAGCTGCACGGCGTCGAGGTGCGGCTGACG
>DASXLN010000093.1:0-18820 GCA_036496165.1 Gaiellaceae bacterium
CCCCAGCCCGTGTCGATGTTCTTGGTCGGGAGATCGGTGAGCGTGCCGTCGGCGTGGAGCTCGTAGGACATGAAGACGAGGTTCCCGAACTCGAGGAAGCGCTCGCAGCGCGTGCAGCCGGGCAGGCAGCCCCCGGCGCAACCCGCCTCCTCGCCCCAGTCCCAGTACATCTCGGAGTCCGGGCCGCACGGGCCCGGGCCGCCGACCGACCAGAAGTTCTCGGAGGAGGGCAGTGGCACGATCCGCTCAGGCGGCATGCCGATCCGTTCCCAGTGCCCGATCGCCTCCTCGTCGGCCCCGAGCCCGAGACCCGGCTCGCCGGCGTGGACGCTCACCCAGATCCGGTCCCAGTCGAGCTTCAGGTGCTCCTGGATGAACTCGGTCGCGTACGCGATCGCGCCCTCCTTGAAGTACTGCCCGAACGAGAAGTTGCCGAGCATCTCGAAGAAGGTCAGGTGATACGTGTCGAGGCCCACCTCGTCGATGTCGGGCGTGCGGAAGACCTTCTGCGCCGTCGTCGTCAGCGGCGCCGGCGGCTTCTCGCGGCCGAGGAAAAACGGCATCTGCGGCTGCATGCCCGCGGTCGTGAGCAGGGTCGAACGGTCGTCCGACCGCGGGATGAGCGACGCCGACGGGCACCGCATGTGGCCCTTCTCCTCGAAGAACGAGAGGAATCCCTCGCGAATCTCGGCAGTCGTCCGCACGGCGGCCATTCTAGGTAGGCGCCCGCCGGGCGCCGTCGTATGCTCGCCGGGTGGGACGTCGGAAGCAGTACCGCCTGCGGCGGCTCCTTCCCGTGGGCGTGCTCGTGCTCGCCGCGCTGGTCGCGGGCGCTTGGGCCGGGGCGCGCCGCCCCGTTGAGACGGTCGACGCCGTCGCCTCCGGGCCGGTCGTCCTCGGCACGCCCGCCGTCCACGTCGAGCGCGCCGTCCCGCCGGCGCCCGAGCACCTGCTCAGCGGTGGACTCGTCCCCCACAGGTTCTCGCCCCGGCTGACGGCCGCGGCCGCGATCGTCGTCGACGCGGGCACCGGCCGCGTCCTCTGGGGGTCACACGAACACGCGCGCCTCAAGGTCGCGTCGCTGACGAAGATCATGACCGCGCTCCTCGCGCTCCAGAAGCTCGCCCCGAACGACGTCGTCACCGTCGACAAGTCGGTCCCGCGGGTGCCGCTCGTCCGCGAGGGCCTGCGCGCCGGGGAGAAGGTCAAGGCGTGGAAGCTCTTCTACGCGATGCTCCTCTACTCCGGGAACGACGACGCGCTGGCGCTCGCGATCGCCACCGCGGGCGACAAGTGGACGTTCGTCCGCGAGATGAACGACGAGGCGCGCAGGCTCGGGCTGCACGACACGCACTTCATCTCCCCGAGCGGGGTCGTCGATCGCGACAACTACTCGAGCGCGTGGGACCTGGCGGCGCTGTCGCGAGTCGCGCTCCGCAACGAGCGCTTCGACCAAATCGTGCGCACGAAGATCATCCACGTCCCCTGGAGCGCGCCGACGTACTCGAAGGTGTACGTCAACAACAACCTCATGCTGCGCTCGTATCCGGGCGCGAACGGCCTCAAGACGGGCTACACGCACAAGTCGGGACCGTGCCTCGCCGTGTCGGCGACGCGGCACGGACGGACGCTGATCGCCGTGCTCCTCGACGACCCGAACATGTACGCCGACGGCACGCGGCTCCTCGATTTCGGCTTCCGTTCCGAGTAGAACTCGCTCATGGCCGTCTGCACGTCGTGTGGCGCGGAGATCCGGGAAGCCGCACGGTTCTGCGACGCGTGCGGGGCGCCGCAAGCGACGCCCGCAGAGATGCACGAGCAGCGGAAGACCGTCACCGTCGTCTTCTGCGACGTCACCGGGTCGACGGCGCTCGGAGAGCGGCTCGACGCGGAGAGCTTCCGGCGCGTCATGGCCCGGTACTTCGGCGAGGCGCGCCGGGTGATCGAACGGCACGGCGGCACCGTCGAGAAGTTCATCGGCGATGCCGTGATGGCCGTCTTCGGCGTTCCGGTCGTCCACGAGGACGACGCCGTGCGAGCGCTACGCGCGGCGGACGAGCTGCGGAGCGCGATCGCGACGCTCAACGCCGAGCTCGAGCGTGACTACGGGACGACGCTCGAGCTGCGGATCGGCATCAACACCGGCGAGGTCGTCACGGGGACAGAGGAGCGCCTAGCCACCGGCGATGCCGTCAATGTCGCCGCGCGGCTGCAGCAGGCCGCCGCCCCGGGCGAGATCCTGCTCGGGCCGGAGACGCGCGCACTCGCGCGCGATGCGGTGAGGGTCGAAGAGCTCGTCCCGCTCGAGCTGAAGGGCAAGCAGGCTCCCGTCGCCGCGTACAGGCTCGACTCGGTCACTCCGGATGCCCCCGGTGTCGCTCGGCACCTCGACGCACCGATGGTCGGCCGCGTGCACGAACGGACGGCGCTCGAGGACGCATTCGCCAACGCCGCCCGACGGCGCGTGTGCTCGCTGTTCACGCTGCTCGGCACGGCGGGTGTCGGCAAGTCGCGGCTCGCGCGAGAGTTCCTCACGTCCGTCGACGCGCGCGTCGTGCACGGCCAATGTCTCTCCTACGGCGAGGGCATCACCTACTGGCCGGTCGTGGAGGTGGTGAAGCAGCTCGGCGGCAGCGGCGGTCACCCGGCGCTCGAGGCGCTGCTCGGCGAGAGCGCCGCGCCGACGACACCGGAGGAGATCGCCTGGGCGGTGCGCAAGCTCCTCGAGGCGGCCGCGCAGGAGCGTCCAATCGTCGCGGTGTTCGACGACGTGCACTGGGGCGAGCCGACGTTTCTCGACCTGATCGAGCACGTCGCCGACCTGTCGCGCGACGCGCCGATCCTCTTGCTCTGTCTCGCGCGCCCAGAGCTGCTCGAGAGCCGGCCCGGGTGGGGCGGCGGGAAGCTGAACGCGACCACGATCTTGCTCGAGCCGCTCGATGCGGACGAGACCGAAGAGCTGATCGAGCGGCTCCTCGACGGCGAGGAGCTCGACCCGGGCCTCGTCGCACGCATCCGCGCCGCCGCCGAGGGCAACCCGCTCTACGTCGAGGAGATGCTCGCGATGGTGCGGGCCTCCGACGAGCGCGACGTGGTCGTCCCGCCGACGATCAAGGCGCTCCTCGCCGCGCGCCTCGACCAGCTCGACCCTGTGGAGCGGGGCGTGCTGGAGCGCGGCTCCGTCGAGGGACAGCTCTTCCATAGCGCCGCCGTTGAGGCGATCGCACGCTCGCCCGGACCCGTCGACCGTGAGCTCCTCGCCCTCGTGCGCAAGGAGTTCGTCCGGCCGGACCGATCGCAGATCGCGGATGGCGACGCGTACCGCTTTCGCCACATCCTCATCCGGGACGCGGCGTACGACGCCCTGCCCAAGGCAGTACGGGCCGAGCTGCACGAGCGCTTCGCGACATGGCTCGACGAACGTGGAGTGGATCTCGTCGAACACGACGAGATCGTCGCGTACCACCTCGAGCAGGCCTACCGGTACCGCGCCGAGCTCGGCCCGGTCGACGCCGGCGCCCAGACCCTCGCCGCGCGGGCAGTCGAGTTGTTCGCAGCCGCCGCGCGCGCCGCCCGTCTGCGCGGCGACGTGCGGGCGGCGGCGGCACTGTTCGACCGGGCAACCGACCTCGCGACGACCGATCGGACCGCGCTACGCATCGAGCTCTGCGAAGTGCTGGTCGAGGGAACCGGAGAGCTCGAACGAGCGACGATCCTCCTCGACCAGACGATCGAAGAGGCTCGTGCGGCAGGCGACGAGCTCGGCGCTGCGATGGCCGCAGCATTGCGGTCGGCGACAGCCGGGCACGTGGGCGACCCGTCGGCGAGCTTCGAGCGCACGATTGCCGTTGCCGTCGAGGCGGCAGCGCTCGCGGAGCGCGAGGGCAGCGAAGGCCAGGTCGCCTCGATGCTCTTTATCGCGGCCCAGCATCACTTCTTCGCCGGCAGGTCCCGCGAGGCCGAGCGCATCTTCGCCGAGGCTATGCGACATGCACTTCGGGCCGACGACCTCTACCAGGCCCAGAAGTGCGTCCAGTGGACGCTCGGAGCACTCGGGTGGGGCGCAGGATCGCGAAGCGAGATCGCACGGGCCCCGGACCTGATCCCGGACGTGCTCGTCCCTGCGCTCGAGCACGCGCCCTTCTTCCACTGGACGGCCGCCGCCGCGGCGATGTACGCAGGGGAGTTCGACGAAGCTCGGACACACGCCTACCGCGCCCGTCGCATCGCGGCCGAGCGCGGCATGGATATGCACGACCAATCGTCGGGCATGGTGCTCGGCCAGATCGAGTTGTTGGCTCGGGATCCCGCCGCAGCCGAGCGCGTCCTCCGAGAGAGCTATGACCAGCTCGGCGAGCTCGGCGAGACCGGCTATCGCTCGACGATCGGCGGAATGCTCGCGGAAGCCCTGGTCGAGCTCGGTCGCGACGACGAGGCGAGCGATCTCCTCGACTTCGTCGCCGAGATCGCCCAGGCCGACGACGTCGACCCGCAGCTTCGGCTGCTGCTCGTTCGGGCCCGGCTGCTCGCGCGCAGAGGCGACCACGACGAGGCCGAGCGCCTCGCGCGCGACGGCGTCGAGCTCGCCGCCACGACGGACTACGTCGACCTCAACGCGCAGGCCAGCCTCGCGCTCGCCGAGGTGCTTCGGGCCACCGGCTCGCCCGAGGAAGTCGACGCGTTGCGGGCGGCACTCGACTACTTCGAGCGCAAGGAAAACGCGCCCCAGATCGCGCGAACGCGGGCGCTGCTCAGCGCCGCCGCTGCGGCGTAGCTTCGGTCTCGTCCGCGGCGATCTCGGCGCGGATCTTCTCGAGCGAGCGGCGGATGAGTCGCGAGACGTGCATCTGCGAAATTCCGACCTGCTGTGCGATCTGCGATTGCGTGAGGCCGTCGAAGAAGCGGAGCTGGAGGATCTTGCGTTCACGGTCGTCGAGCGCGCGGAAACCGGGCGCGAGGACTGCGCGGTCCTCGGACACCTCGTACTGGTGCTCGATCGTCCCGATCGACTCGAGCGGGTCGAGCTCGTCCTCGCCGTCGCCGCCGCCGGACGAGAGCGAGAGCGACGAGTACGCGCGGCCCGACTCGAGCGCCTCGAGCACTTCCTCCTCCTGCGCGCCGGCCGCGGTGGCGAGCTCGGGGATCGTCGGCGAACGGCCGAGCTGAACGGTGAGCTGCTCGACGAGCTTCGACAGCTGCACGTTGAGCTCCTGGAGGCCGCGCGGGACGCGGACCGCCCAGCCCTTGTCACGGAAGTGCCGCTTGATCTCGCCGATGATGTTCGGCGTCGCGTACGTCGTCAGCTCGACGCCGCGCTCGATGTCGAAGCGGTCGATCGCCTTGATGAGACCGATGGCGCCGATCTGCACGAGGTCTTCGAGCTGCTCGCCGCGGTACGAGTAGCGGCGCGCGAGCGAGCGCACGAGCGACATGTACTGCTCGATGAGCTTCTCACGCGCTTGCAAGTCCCCCTGCTCGTGGTAGCGCCGCAGCAGGATCTTGTCGTCGATTCTCGGCACTCCTACCCCCCAGCCTGCGCAGGCGCGGCGATGTGCTTCGTCAGCACCACCCATGCTTCTCCGCCGCGCTCTTCGACTTCGACCGACTCGCACACCGTATCCAGCACACGTCGCAATCCGAGGTCGTTGCCCTGGTGCTCGAAATCCTCGAGCACGGTCGACGGAAGCGGCCCCACCGTCGCTCGCATCGTCTGCTCGTCGAAACCGATGCGCACGTTGACCTCGCCGTCGTCGTCGCGCCGCGCAAGGAGCGCATCCAGCGCGACTTGGAGATCCTCGAGCGCGTCCATCGTCAGGTCGAGCCGGACCGCGAGCCCGCCGACGACGAGATGGACGATCGGGCGAAAGTCCTCCTGCGCCGGAACGACGAGCGTGATCTCGTCGCTCATCGCGTCTCCTCCAGCTCGTCGGTGAGCTCCTGCTCACGACGGACCGCCGCGTCCTTGCCCGCCTGCACCGCGTGCTTCCAGTCGCGCTTGGCGCGGAAGTCGGCCGCGCCGTAGCTGACGCCTGCGGCGAGCCCCGAGACCTTCTGCACCGGGCGCGTCACCGCGTGGCTCACCGTGCGCACGGCCGTGTCGACGCTCTCGACTGCGTCGACCGCGCTGTCGGTCATGCGGTCCACCTTGTCGAGCTGGCTGTTCACCCGATCCACGCTGCCTCCGACCTTGTTGATCACGGGCAAGATCTCTCGCTCCGCTCCCGAGATGAACGCCGAAAGGCGTCCCGCGGTTCCGCCGAGGCGGGCGAGGAGATACGCCGAGGCCAAGCCCACAGCGAGGAGGAAGACAGCGAGCGCGAGCCGCCAGAGGTCCCCCCACGTGAATGCGGCGACGAGCATTCCCGGAGGATCCTAGCGTCAGCCGGTGGCGGTCACCGTGCCGCAACCGACCACCGCGTCGCCTTCGTAGAGAACGGCCGCCTGGCCGCGGGCGACGCCGTAGGCGGGCTCGTCCAGCTCGAGGACGAAGCCGTTCGCAGCGACGGAGACGGATGCGCCGACGGGCGCGGAGCGGTACCGGAGCTTCGCCTCGGCCCGCTCGACCGCGACGTAGAGGCGGCCCGCCGCCTCGACACGGGAGCGCGCGAGCGACTCGCGGGGGCCGACGACAACGGTGTTCGCGCGCGCGTCGGTGTCGAGCACGTAGAGGGGCCGCTCGGCGACGACGCCGATGCCGCGCCGCTGGCCCGGCGTGTATCCCCAGGCACCGTCGTGCGCGCCGAGCTCGTTTCCGTCGGCGTCGACGATCGAGCCGCGCCGCGCCGCGAGCCCGTGGCGAGAGAGAAACGTGCGGTAGTCGTCCCCGGCGAGGAAGCACGCCTCCTGGCTCTCGGCGCGGTGAGCGACGTCGAGACCGGCGCGGTCTGCCTCGTCTCGCGTCGCCTCCTTGTCCTGTTCCCCAAGGGGGAACTGGACCCGAGCCAGGAGGCTCGGGTCTAGCGAGGCGAGCATGTACGACTGGTCCTTCCGTGGGTCGGCGCCCTTCGCTAGAAGCGTGCGGCCGCGGTGGCTGACGATGCGTGCGTAATGCCCCGTGGCCAACCGGTCACAGCCCGCACGCTTCATGAAGGCGAGCAGCTCGTCGAAGCGGAACGCGCCGTTGCAGCGGATGCACGGGTTCGGCGTGTCGCCGTTCGCGTAGCCGTCGAGGAACGGCGACACGATCGCGCGGCGGAACTCCTCGCGCAGATCGAGCGTCACGTGCGGGACGCCGAGACGGTGGCACGTCTCACGCGCCGCAATGACTGCTTCGGGCGAGCAGCACGCGCGCTCCGCGCTCCGGCCGGCAGGATCGAGCCAGAGGCGCAGCGTCACGCCGATCGCGTTCGGCAGCGCGCGCAGAAGCGCGACGGCGCTGTCGACGCCGCCGCTCATCGCGACTGCGGTGCGGCCCGCGCTCGGCTCCGCACGGAAGACCGGTGCGAGCGCGTTCGCGAGCGCGTCGGCGGCAAGCGTCTCGCCGCCGACCGCCGCCGCCTCGAGCAGCGTCAGCCCCGCGAGGTCGCGGTCGAGCCCGGGCGCATCCGCGTCGACGATGCGATCGCCGTCGACGAGGAGCCGAACGGCGGCCCACTCGCCGTCGCGGGTGGAGTCTCCGAACGTCTCGAACATAAGAAAGGTGGGCCCGGACCTAGGGAACCTGTCGAAACAGGTGGGTACCCTGCCGCCGCGAAGACGGACGCGGGTTCCCTTCATGGTGCTGTTGGTTCACCATTCGGCCCGGACCCACCACACACATTACCGGGTGAAGCGCCACTGAACGAGCTGACTGCCCTGGACACCCAGGATCTCGGCGAGCTTCGGCGTGAGGTTCAGCTCACGCCCGGACGGAACGTCGCCGCGATCGATCACCGTCGTCAGGACGGTGCGGTCGCCGAATCGGATGTAGATGCGGACGCCGCACGGGAGCACCGGATGCGCGACGCCGACGGTCGACGGAGTCATCTCGACGCCGCACGCCGTCGGTCCCGACTTCGCGAATGGCGCTGCGAGCGCAGCCGTCCACGGGCCGGCTCCTTGCGGGAGGGTCGAGTGGTGCCGGTGCCGGTGGTCGACGTAGACGGCGAGAGCGACCGCGAGCACGGCGACGGCTGCCAGCAGGAAGACCCGCCGCCCGGCAGCGGCGGTCACAGGTTCGCGACGAGCCCGCCGAAGCTCTGCCGGACGAGGTCGTCGAAGTCGACGGGGAGCATCCCGTCGGGCCCGGCGAAGTCACGGAGGTAGAGCAACAGAAACGTCCGCTCCTCGTCTGCAATCGGGTCGCCGCCGGCGCGCTCGCGCGCGACGCGCTCGAGATCCCAGATGTTCCACTGCCTCGGGCCGCCGATGCGGATGACGGCCGCAGCCGGCGGCAGCTCCGGCTCCGGGGCAGGCGTCGGCAGCGGGACGGGCTCGGGCGGAGGCGGCGGCACCGGCGCGAGCCGCGGAGGCTCGTGGACAGCCACCGGCTCGGGCTCCGGCGTCGGGACGGCGACCGCAACCGGCTCCGGGTCAGGCGCCCTCTCTGTGCGGATGACGCGCACGTGGTCGGCGGCGGGAGCCGGCGCCTCCTCGGCCGGCGCTGCGACGGAATCCGCCGGCTGCTGCTTCTTGCTCTCGTGCCAGATCGCGCCCTCGACCGCGAGCACGAGGAGGTATGCGACTGCGCCCGCGCCGATGATCGCCAGCCAGCTGAGCCCGACCTCGAGCGCGATGACGGGGACGGCGACGAGGAATGCCGCCTCGACGACCGTGCGCGGCCCGAAGAGTGGCCTCATGACGTGAAGGTTACGGTTGCGGTTCGGACGGCTCCGAGCCCTCCGGCTCGGTCTCCGCCTCGTCCGCCGCTTCCTCCGGCACGCCGGTGAGGGCGGTGGTCGGCGGCAGCGACCTGGGCTCGGCCGACTCCTCGGCGGAGCGAACGATCGCGGCGGCGACCTGGGCGACGGCGTCGTGCCCGAGCCCGGCGGCCGTGAGGAGCTGCTCGGCCCCGTGCTGCGCGCGGGCGATGACGCTGCGCGCCTGGTTGCGTGCCCAGTCGAGAGTCTGCTCGACCTCGGCGCGGGCGGCGTTCGTCAGCTCGGTCGCCTGGTGGCGCGACTGCTCGAGCAGGCGGGCTCCGCGTGCCTCGGCTTCCTGCAGCTCGCGGGCGGCATCGGCCTGGGCGCGGGAGAGCAGCTCACGGGCCTCGTTGCGGGCGGTGTTGAGCGTCTCGGCGCGCTGGCGGTCCGTCTCCTGCTGCGACCGCGAGACGGCGGCCTCGCGGTCGTTGACCTGCGCGTGGCGGCGGGTGAGCTCCTGTTCGACCCGTGCGAGCTGCGCCGCGGAGGCGGTCTGCGCGTCGCGCTCGAGCGTGTCGGCGAACTCGGCCGCAGCACGGATGAGATGAAGGGCGTCCATGCGCACCGCGTGGCCGGTCGCTTCGCTCGAGCCTCCGCGGCTGCCCGCCGCCTGGAGCACGCGGAGCTGCGCCTGGAGCTGGGCGACGTGCCGCCGGAACGCGTCGAAGGCTTCGCGGACGGCGTCCGAGTCGAGCCCGTCGCCGGCGGCGGGGATGTCCTCGACTTTCGGGAGTGCCGTCAGCTGCGACGCGGACGACTGCGGATTCGTGCCCTCTGTACCCATGGCGTCAAGTATGACCTAGTTGTCGGCTCGTTCCACGATCGACTTGATCCCGAGCTCTCGCAGCACCGAGTCGGGCATCGGCGTCGGGCCGCCCGTGAGCGGGTCCGCGCCGCTCGCGACCTTCGGGAACGCGATCACCGGGCGGAGGTCGGGCTCGCCGGCCATCCGTGCGACGAACCGGTCGATGCCCATCGCGAAGCCGCCGTGCGGTGGCGCGCCGAGCTTGAGCGCGTCGAGGAGGAAGCCGAACTTCGCGCGCTGCTCCTCCTCCGGCATGCCCATGACGCGGAAGATCGCCTGCTGCATCGCGGCGTCGTGGATCCTGATCGAGCCGGAGCCGAGCTCCCACCCGTTCCAGATGAGGTCGTAGTGCTGGCTCAGCGCCGAGCCGGGATCCTCCTCGAAGCCTTCCGAGCCGGGCATCGGCGCGGTGAAGGGATGGTGGAGGAACGTCCACTGACCCGAGTCCTCGTCGCGTTCGAACAGCGGGAAGTCGATCACCCAGTGGAAGATCTCCGCGCCCGTCTCGGCGAGGCCGAGCTCGCGGCCGAGGTGCGTCCGGAGCCCTCCCAGCACGCGAGCGACGAGCGCTTCGTCACCGGCGGCGAAGAGCGTCGTCGTGCCCGGGCCGCCGGCGAAGGCGGCGAGCTCGTCCTCCGAGAGGAATTTCGCGATCGGCGATCGGATCTCGCCGCCGTCGTTCACGAGATACGCGAGGCCCTTCGCTCCCCACTCCTTCGCGATCTCCTCGAGCCGCGCGAGCTCCGCGCGCGAGAACGCCTGCGGCGCGACGAGGTAGCGCACGACCGGCGCGTTCGCAAAGACGCCGAACTGCGAGCCGCGCGTCGTGTCGGTCGCGTCCTCGATCTCGATGCCGAAGCGGAGGTCGGGCTTGTCGCTGCCGTACCGCGCTATCGCCTCCGCATAGGCCATGCGCGGGAACGGCCGCGCCGGCGGCTCGCGGCCGACGGCCTCGAACGCCGCGACGACGCAGCTCTCGAGCACGTCGAGCACCTGCTCGCGCTCGACGAACGACATCTCGAGGTCGAGCTGCCGGAACTCGAACTGCCGGTCGGCGCGGAGATCCTCGTCGCGCCAGCACGTCGCGATCTGGTAGTAGCGATCGAGGCCGCCGACCATGCACAGCTGCTTGAAGAGCTGCGGCGACTGCGCGAGCGCGTAGAACGTCCCCGGCTGCAGGCGCACGGGCACGAGGAAGTCCCGCGCACCCTCGGGCGTCCCCTTCGTCAAGCTCGGCGTCCAGACGTCGACGAAGTCGAGCTCGTCCATCGTCCGACGGATCGCGTTGATGATCGTGTGGTTGAGCCGCAGGTTGCGCTGCATGCGCTCGCCGCGCATGTCGAGGTAGCGGTACTTGAGACGCAGCACCTCGTCGACGCTCTCGTCGCCTATCTGAAACGGGAGCGGCTCCGACGCCGAGACGACGCGCAGCGTGTCGACCTGCACCTCGACCTCGCCCGTCGGGATGTTCGGGTTCACCGCCTCCGGTGCGCGCGCGACGACCTCGCCCTCGGCCTGGAGGACGAACTCGTTGCGGATGTCGTGCGCGACCGGAATGGCCTCCGGACGGACGACGAGCTGGATGACGCCGGTGTGGTCGCGCAGGTCGATGAAGACGAGACCGCCGTGGTCGCGCCGCGCGTTCGCCCAGCCGGCGAGTGTGACGCGGCGGCCCGCGTCGCCCGTCCGCAGCTCCCCGCACATGACGTCGCGCCAGGTCACGCGACGAGCTCCGTGAGATGGTCGACGTCGCGGACGGTCACGTCGAGCTCGCCGGGACGGCGGAGCGTCATGCCGTCCTCGCCGACGACGACGGTCGCGCGTGCGTGCTTCTGCCCGTACGAGAGCTGGCCTTTGAGCGAGCGGCCGGCGTGGTCGAAGTCGGCGCTGATGCCCGACTTGCGCAGCTCGTAGACGGCGGCAAGAGGCGACTGACCCTGCTCCGCCGCGACGAAGACGTCGAGGAGCGGCGCTTCCGCCTCGATTCCCTCGAGCTCGAGCGAGAGTATGAGCCGCTCGAGGCCGGCGCCGAAGCCGATGCCGGGCGTCGGCGGGCCGCCGATCTCCTCGACGAGATAGTCGTAGCGGCCGCCGCCGGCGATCGTCGACGCCTGCGTGCTCTCGTCCGGACCGATGAACTCGAAGGTCGTGCGCGTGTAGTAGTCGATGCCGCGCACGAGCGTCGGCACGATCGTGTACGGCACGCCGTACTCGTCGAGATACGTGCGAACCCGCGCGAAGTGCTCCATGCACGCGTCGCACAACGAGTCGCCGATCTTCGGCGCGTCTTCGAGCGCCGCACGCACCTTCTCGTTCTTCACGTCGAAGACGCGCAGCGGGCTCGTCGCACGCTTCTGCCGCGCGTCGTCGTCGAGCACGTCCGCGTGCGCGTCGAGCCACTCGTTCAAGCGCTCGACGTACGCGGGCCGGCATTCGCGGTCGCCGATCGAGTTGAGCTGGAGCTCGAAGTTCGAGATCCCGAGCGCCCGCAGCAGTGCGTCGTAGTACTGGATGACCTCCGCGTCGACGGACGGGTCTGCGGAGCCGATGCACTCGAGCGACAGCTGCCAGTGCTCGCGGTAGCGGCCGCGCTGCGGCGCCGCGTACCGGTACATCGGCGCAATCGTGAACAGCTTCACCGGTTGCGGCTCGCGGTGCATGCCGTGCTGGAGGTAGGCGCGGCAGATCGGCGCTGTTCCCTCCGGGCGCAGCGTCAGCGATCGGCCGGCGCGGTCCTCGAACGTGTACATCTCCTTCTGCACGATGTCGGAGCCCGCGCCCGAGGTGCGCGCGAAGAGCTCCGTGTCCTCGAAGACCGGCGTCTGGATGCGGCGGTAGCCATAGAGCGCGCACAGGCGCTCCATCTCCCCGGTCACCTTCTGCCAGAGCGGCTGGTCGGAGGGAAGGACGTCGTGCGTGCCGCGCGGCGCTTCGATGCGCGCCGTCAAGCGCGCAGCTCCGCGAGGAACGGGTTGCGCGCGCGCTCGGCGCCGAGCGTCGTCCGCGGCCCGTGGCCGGGGAACACGACGGTGTCCTCGGGATAGCGCTCGAGCAGCCCGCGCACCGACGCGAGCAGCGTGTCCCAGTCGCCGCCGGGCAGGTCGACGCGGCCGACCGATCCGGCGAAGAGCAGATCGCCGCTGAAGAGCGCGCCGTCCGTGTAGAAGGCGACGTGCCCGGACGAGTGGCCGGGAACGTCGACGACCTCGAACGTCATTCCCGCGACGTCGACCGTGTCGCCCCCGCTGACGACGTGCGCCGGGTCGTGCGGCGGGACGCGCATCCCGCCTCGCGTCACGCCTTCCCGCATGGCCTCGACCTCGCCGGCGGGCGCCCAGACCTCGGCGCCGGTCCCGTCGGCGAGCTCGGCGACGCCGCCGATGTGGTCGACGTCGGTATGCGTGACGAGGATCCCTGCGCAGCGGGCGCCCGTGTGCGCGAGCTCGAGCCGGAGCTGGCCCGGATCAGCGCCGGGGTCGACGACCGCCGCATCGGAGACGCTGCGGTCGGTGCGGACGACGTAGCAGTTCGCCCGGTACGGACCGAGCGGATACGTGTCCACGACGGGAGCCATCGGGCGAGTGTAACGAGGCACGTGTTGGGGCAGGCCGCGCTCGTTCAGCACTGGAACCACTCGCTCGACGGCGAGGGCGGCGACGAGGCCGTCAGTGCTTCGGCGTAGGTGACTGCTCGCGCGCCTGCCAGCGGCGGTACGCGAAGCGGTCGAGCATGTACGTGAACGGGATGAAGAGAATCGTGTAGATCACGGCGGCGAGCGCCGGGCCTGCGTAGCCGTGGTGCTTGTTCAGCATCCCGAAGAGGATGAAGACGATCGCGCCGAGGATGAGCGCACGCCGCGACGCTCGCTGCCACGACGGAGGCTGCGGCGCTCGCCGCGCGCCCCGGGCCGGTCTCGACGCCGTCTTCTTCGCCGCCGGCTTCGTGCCGTTCGTGCGCGCCTGCTCGGGCGGAGCCTCGACCTCGTTGCCATCGTCGTCGACGTAGACGAACTCGTAGTCGTGGCGCTTCGACTTCGCCTCGCGGCGCCGCTGCTTCCTCGTCGGCATGGATTCCTAGGGTACTCCGCCGGCGACGACCCGGCTCACGACGTGGCCGCCGAGGTGATACGCGAGGTAGCGCCAGTCGGGCGCGTCGAGGAGGACGACGTCGGCGCGATAGCCGGGGCCGAGCCGGCCGATCCGCTCGGCGCGGCCGAGCACGTGCGCGGCGTTCACGGTGCACGCCGAGAGGGCTTCCGCGGGCGACAGCTTCAGCTGCGTCGCGGCGAGGGAGCAGCAGAGCGGGAGGCTCTCGCAGAACGCGCTCCCCGGGTTGAAGTCGGTCGCGAGGGCGACCGCGGCACCGGCATCGACGAGCGCGCGGGCGGGCGGCATCGGCCGGCCGAGGAAGAGCGCGCTCGCCGGAAGGACGACCGCGGTGACGTCGCTCGCCGCGAGCGCGCGCACGCCGGCGTCGCCCGTCGCCTCGAGATGGTCGACCGAGCGCGCGCCGAGGTCGATCGCGAGCGGGATCGCGCCCTGCTCGGTGAACTGGTCGCCGTGCAGGCGGAGGGCGAGGCCCGCCGCTTTGCACGCTTCGAGAAAGCGGCGCGCCTGCGCCGCGTCGAACGCGCCGCGCTCGAGGAAGACGTCGGCGGCCTCGGCGAGCTCGGCAGCTTCGGGCAGCACCTCGGTGAGCGCAAAGTCGAGATACGCGTCGGCGTCGGCGAACTCGGGCGGGACCGCATGCGCACCGAGCCAGGTCGGGATGCCGCCGGCATCGCGGATCGCACGCAGCGACGCGAGCTCCGTCTCGCGGTCGAGCCCGTACCCCGACTTCGACTCGAAGGTCGTCGTGCCGTGGGCGAGCATCCAGTCGCGGTGGCGCTCGACGGCGACGCGCAGCCCCTCCTCCCCGGCAGCGCGCGTCGCGCGCACGGTCGAGAGGATGCCGCCCCCGCGTGCGTGCAGCTCCTCGTACGTCGCACCGGCGGCGCGCTGCGAGAACTCCTCGACGCGGTCGCCGCCGAACGCGGCGTGTGTGTGGCAGTCGACGAGGCCCGGGATCGCGCACGCGCCGCGGCCGTCGACCTCGACGACGTCTCCGTCGAGCGCGGGCAAGTCGCGCATGCGACCGACGGACGAGATCGTGTCGCCGTCGCAGAGGACGTAGGCGTCCTCGACGACGTCGATTTCGGCGAGCTGCGATCCGCGGAGCGGCGCGCCGCGACCCGACGGGGTCGCGACCTGCGCGAGGTCGCGGATCAGGAGTCGCACATGGAGATCCTAGGATCCGCCGGAGCTCGCCACCGGCGCCTGCTGCGTCGGGGTCACGACGACCGTCGGCGTCTGCGTCTGCGTCGTCGTGGTCGTTGCGTGGGTCGTCGTCGGCGTCGACGGCGTCGTCACGGTCCTCGTCTTGCGGACCGTCGTCGTCACGGGGGTCGCAGCGACGTGCTTCGTGGCGCTCGCAGCGAGCCCGGCGAAGAGACCGGTGGCCGCGAGCGCGGCCCCCGAGACGACCGCCGTGATCCGGCGAACCCGGACGAGGTTGCGATCCCTGCGCTGCGGGGTCATGCGGCACGCTCGAGCGACAGCGCCAGGCGAGGGCACATCTTCACAGCCCGCTGCGCGGCGGGCTCGAGGCCCGCCGCGATCGGCCCGCGCGGGACGATCGGGTAGCCCCACTCGTCGAGCTCGATCACCTCGGGGAGCAGCTCGGCGCACTGGCCGTAGCCGTCGCACAAGATCGGATTCACACGAATCTTCATCGTCATCTCCAATCGCGAGAGGCTCCCAGCGGGAGCACGGGGTCATGATTCGCGCCGCAGCAACGGCCCTGCCGGTGTCGGCGAATCTCGTCCGCGAACACGTCGACGGCGCTCGCGACGAAACGCGTGGCGCCCGTTGGGTGCGCACATGCGCCGCGGCCCGTCACCTGAGGTGCAAGACGCCGGAGCCGTTCGACGTCGAGGCGCTCGAGCGCGTCCGCCATCGCGGGAATCCCGAACACGCATGGGCCGCACTGGCCGGCGCTCTCGTCGGCGAGGTAGCGCGCCACGCGTGCGGACTCCCTGAGACCGCAGGCGTCGTGCGGCAGCACGACGATCGTCCGCGCGCCGAGGGAGGCGCCCAACGGCTTCAGCGCAGCATTGGCGAGCGGCAGATCGAGCACGTCGTGCGCGCGCACCCACGTCCCGAAGTAGCCGCCGATCAGCAGTGCATGCGGTAGCGCCGAGAGCCCGCCGAACCGCTGGAGGACGTCGCGGATCGGCGTCCCGAGCTCGACCTCGGCGACGCCGGGGCGGCGGACGGCGCCGAGGACGGTGACGAGCACCGTGCCGGGCTCCTCGGCGGTCCCGCGTTCGCGGAACCAGTCGCTGCCGTATCGCGCGACGAGGCCGAGGTTCGCGAGCGTTTCGACGTTCTGCACAAGCACGCCGCGTTCGTACGGACGGCCGATCGTCGGCTTTGCCGGGCCACCTTCCAGGTGGTGGAGCAGCGCCGACTCCTCGCCGGCGACGAATCGCTCCGGCACCGTCTGGATGCCGACCTCGAAGCCGTCGCTGCGCGCGTTCAGCGCGTGCGCGAGACGCGTGCGCACCGTGCGATTGGCGCGACCGACGGCGAAGACGATCTCGCGCGCACCGACGATGCGAGCGGCGACGACCGCGCCGTCGACGACGAGATGCGGGTTCTCGGAGAGCAGCACCTTGTCCTTCCAGCTCGCCGGCTCGCCCTCCGTCCCGTTCGCGACGACGAGCGGGCGGCGTGCCTTCGCGACTGCGGCGAGCTTGCGCGCGGTCGGGAACCCAGCGCCGCCTCTGCCGGTGAGCCCGCTCGCGTCGATCTCGGCGAGCAGCTCGGAGCGGGCACGCCGCGGCAGCGGCGTGTCGACGCGTGCAAGGAGACGTGTCGATGCGCGATCCCGGCGCTCGACGACGGCGGCTGCGCTCACGACGCCGCTCCGAGGTACTTGGGGTACGGACGCCGAAGCTCGAACACGCGCCACGCGACTGCCGCGCCGACGAGCGCGGTGCATGCGACCGCAGTGTCGACGAACCATCCCGCATGCGAGTCGGTGCCGATCCCGGCGGCGTGGGCGAGCGCGACGGGCCACGACACGTACGCGAGCCAATGCACGCTCTTCCACAGGCGGTGGCCGATGCGATGGCGCAGCAAGCTCGTGACGACGACGGCCAGCATGAGGTCGAACGAGAGCGCACCGAGCCCGAGGAAGGCGCCGTAGCGTGTCGTTCCAACCGGCAGGAAGATCTGCGCGATACCGACGTGCGCGTACGAGTCGAGCATCGACGTGACGATGTGCACGCCGAGGAACACGACGGCGAGCAGCGAGAGGTTGCGGTGCAGCCCCAGCGTGACGAAGCGAGGCAGGCGCGGAAGCCGCCATCGCTTCGTCGTCGCGATGCCGAGACCGACGACGAGCGTGAAGAGGATGAGCGTCACGACGCCGGTGCCGCGGATGAGGTACCAGTCGGCGTTCGTCAGGCTGCGCATGCGAGCTCCTCTTCCGCCGGCCATGCGCCAGAGACGGTCACGCGTCCGTCGGGGCGCACGAGGCGCGCGGGCAGACCGCGGGCGACGAGCCAGCCCGGCGCGTCTTCACCGAGGACGATCGCGGCCGTCGACGCGGTGTTCGCCTCGACGCAGCTCGTCGCGGCGACGCTGACCGTGCGCCAGACCTCGTCGGCGGGCCGGCCTGTCCGCGGGTCGACGACGTGGTGGGCGACTCCGCCGACCGTGCGCCAGCGGCGCACGGTCGTGCTCGAGGTCGCGAGCCCGCCGGCGGCGATCGCCACGACTTGACCGTCCGCACAGGAGGGAGTTGCGCGATGGTCGTCGGTGACGAGGATCGGCCAGCCGCCGGCGGGCGCCGGCCCCGCGACGGCGATGTCGCCGCCGAGATCGACGAGAACGGAAGACCCGGTGGCGCGAAATGCAGCACGAGCCGCGCGGTCGGCGGCGAGCGCCTTGGCGGTCGCGCCGAGGTCGAGCTCGACGCCGGCCGGGACGCGCACGCGTCCGCCGGCGTGGTCGATCTCGATCCGCCGCCAGCCGGCGGCGGGCACGAGCTCGATCCGGGCCGGCTCGCGTCGCGACACGACGATGCGGAAGTCGGCGTCCCAACCGAGCGCGCGCATCGATGCGCCCACGGTCGGGTCGACGGCGCCGCCGGTCGCGTCAGCCGCGGCGATCCCGACTGCGAGCGCCTCGCGAAGCAGCCCGCTCGCTGGCATCCACTCGCCGCCGGCCTGCGACAGGTGCGAGATCTCCGAGTCGTCCCGGAAGCGGCTGCAGGCGAGGTCGATCGCCGCGAGCTCGCGCTCGAGGACCTCGATCGCCTCCGACAACGCGAGCGGGTCGACGGTCGTGATCTCGGCCGTCGTACCGAGGGCCGGAAACGTCGCGGTCGCAATCTCCATGACCGCAGTTCAGCCGAGAGGCATGAGCTGGTGGTGAAGGCGGGCTGTGAGTTCCCTGTGACTGCTACTCGACAGCCGGAAGCCGCAGCCCGCGCTCGTGCGCGGTCTCGACCGCCTCGGGATAGCCCGCGTCCGCGTGCCGGAGGACGCCCATCCCCGGATCGGTCGTGAGCACCCGCTCGAGCCGTTCGGCCGCGTCGTCTGTGCCGTCGGCGACGACGACCATCCCGGCGTGGATCGCATTGCCGATCCCGACGCCGCCGCCGTGGTGGACACTCACCCACGTCGCGCCGGCCGCGACGTTGACGAGCGCGTTGAGGATCGGCCAGTCGGCGATCGCGTCGGAGCCGTCGCGCATCGACTCGGTCTCGCGATACGGCGAGGCGACCGAGCCGGCGTCGAGATGGTCGCGCCCGATCACGACCGGCGCCCTGACCGCGCCGCTCCGCACGAGCTCGTTGATCGCGAGCCCCGCCTTCGCGCGGTCGCCGTAGCCGAGCCAGCAGATGCGCGCAGGCAGCCCCTGGAACGCGACGCGCCCCGGCGCCAGCTCGAGCCACCGCTGCAGGAGCGCATCGTCGGGGAAGAGCACCTTCAGCTCATCGTCGATCGCCGCGATGTCGGCCGGGTCCCCGGACAGCGCCGCCCAGCGAAACGGTCCCGTTCCGCGACAAAACAACGGACGGATATAGGCCGGGACGAAGCCCGGGTATGTGAACGCCTCCTCTATGC